>CAZDLO010000116.1:0-10706 GCA_964506325.1 uncultured Tangfeifania sp. | reverse complement strand
TCGAGATAACTCCCATCTGCATCGAGATAACTCCCATCTGCATCGAGATAACTCCAATCTGCATCGAGAAATATTCCATCTGCATCGAGAAATATCCAATCTATCTTACCAAAAATAAGATGGATACAGATAGATTTTACCGGCATCCGGATAAAATCCCATCACATCCCAATTAATTTTAGAAAACAGCTTGGAAGACATCAAAAAACGCGGCTGCAAATCTGCCTTATGTTTTCGGAAATGCCAATGGTAAAATAATGAAGTGCAGGAACACCACTGGCTTTTAGCTCGAGCGATTGTTGGATGGTCCATGCGGTGCCGAGATTATAGGCTTCCTCGTCGGTTTTGCAATTGCGCAATTCGCCGGCAAGTTCTTCGGGAATATCAATATGAAAAACCAAAGGCAAAAGCTTAAGGTCGTTCATGCGGGTGATTGGTTTTAAACCGGGAATGATGGGAACTGTGATGCCTATTTCGCGGCATTTATCCACAAAATCGTAGTATTTCCTGTTGTCGAAGAACATCTGGGTGACGATATAATCAGCACCCGCATCAATTTTTTGCTTAAGGTATTGAAGATCTGTATCAAGATTGGATGCCTCGGCATGTTTCTCCGGATATCCTGCCACTCCGATACAAAAATCCATGGTTGTTCTGTTCTTAAGCTCAGGATCCAGGTATTTGCCGCTTCGCAACTGAACGATCTGTCCGACGAGTTCATTGGCATGGGAATGTCCGTTTTTTTCCGGAACAAAGAAATTCTCGGATTTCAGTCCGTCACCACGGAGCGCCAGGACATTTTTAATACCCAGGAAATTGAGATCTATCAGCATATTTTCAGTCTCTTCTTTTGTAAACCCGCCGCAAACAACATGGGGCACAACCGGTATGCCGTATTTGTGTTGAATGGCAGCTGCAATGGCAACTGTTCCGGGACGCTTCCTGACAATTTTCTTTTCCAGGAAACCGTTGTCCAATGGCCGGTACTCAATTTCATCACGATGAGTGGTCAGGTTGATATACCCGGGTTTGTACTCGATTAATTCATCAATCGTTTCGTACAATTTTGATGCACTTTGGCCTTTTAATGGAGGAAGCAGTTCGAAGGAGAAAACTGTCTTTTGGGAAGGGCCTATCAATTCTGTAATTTTCACTCGAAATTATTATTTGTAAATAATTGAATATCTGAACTTCTCATAGCCTGCCCCGATTCATCGGGGGAACTCGCAAAATACAGATACATTGCCTTTTGTGTGTTTAGCCTATGCTTGTTTCATTCGGAGTATCTTGTTTTTTTATTGGCTAAATTGGTTCAAAGATCAGTTGACCTAATGACTACATCCTTGTTTTCGGTTGGTCCCTGCAGGTCCTAATGCCAATTTCATGTCTTACAAATTGTTAATTTATAGTCAAATGGGCATGATCCGGCAAGATATCAATACCTGTTACGGTTCTTCGGTTTCATTGCAGGAAACGCCCGACGGGTCATTCCTGTCAGATTTGCAAATATAATCTATTAGTACCCTTTTTCACAACTTTTGTCTTTTCGATTTTGGATGGCGGGATTCCTGAACCTGCTTTCCCGGACGCAAAAACCTCAAATCAAAAACACAATTGGAGAAATATTTCTATTAAAGTTTCCCTTTATCGAATACACAGTGTAAATGTTCGAAATTTATTGTACATTTAATGGTTCTAAAAACAAATCAATGTCTAAAGGTAAAAAACTGGAAAAGGCTTTGAATTTCAACAAGGCCGGCCTAAAAACAACCGTTATGGCTCTTTTTTATGAAGAGCCGGCCTATGTATACAATTACAAGCAGATCTCTTCAAAGATAGGAGTCAAGAACACAACGGCACAGCAACTTGTGGTTGTTGCGCTGAAGGAGTTACAGGAAAATGAAGCGATTGAAGAGGTTTCAAAAGGAAGGTATCGATTGAAGGCAAAAAGCGGCGGGACTTTCCTCGGTACAATGGATTTGGATTACAAAGGATTCGGCAAAGTCTTCTGCGAGGAGATCAATCTTACTGTTCTGATCCAGTCCACCAACATGAATCATGCCCTGGATGGCGATAAGGTAAAAATCAGGATGTTCGCAAGGAGAAAGAAAAGTGATCCTGAAGGTGAAGTTGTTGAGGTGGTAGAGCGTGCCCGGACTACTGTAGTCGGTACTGTTGAAATATCCAGGTTTTCTGCATTCCTGGTTCCCAGTAAAAGAATGCCATTCGATCTTTTTATTCCCCAGGATAAATTGAAAGGAGCCAGGAATGGCCAAAAAGCCATCGCCAGGATTTTAGACTGGCCTGAAAAGGCGCGCAATCCGTTTGCTGAAATTATCGATGTACTCGGTGATGCCGGCTCCAATACAACTGAAATGCACGCTATATTGGCTGAATATGGTTTACCATATAAATATCCGGAGAAGGTAGATGAAGCAGCCAACAAGATTCCTTTGGCCATTCCGCCTGAGGAGATAGCTAATCGGCGGGATTTCAGGAAAATCCCAACCTTTACCATTGACCCTGCAGATGCCAAGGATTTTGATGATGCCCTCTCCATTCAAAAGCTGGACAATGGGTTTTGGGAAGTAGGGGTGCACATTGCAGACGTAACTTATTACGTCAGGCATAACTCCATCATTGAGGAAGAGGCGTACAACAGGGCAACTTCGGTGTACCTTGTTGACCGCGTTGTTCCAATGTTGCCGGAAAGGTTGTCAAATGGGGTTTGTTCCCTGAGGCCAAACGAGGAGAAATTGTGTTATTCGGCTGTATTCCAGCTGGATGATAGCGGAAAAGTACACAAGCAGTGGTTTGGCCGAACCGTAATTTATTCTGACAGAAGGTTTACCTACGAAGAGGCCCAGATGGTGATTGAAACCGGTGAAGGGGATATGAAGACGGAGATACTTACCCTCGATGGGCTTGCGAAGAAGCTGAGAGCTAAACGTTTTGAAGGCGGATCAATCGACTTTGACCGTGTTGAAGTTAAGATCGAAGTCGATGCAGCAGGAAAGCCAATTAACGTTTTTTTCAAGGAGTCCAAAGATTCCAACAAACTGATTGAAGAATTCATGCTTCTTGCCAATAAGCTTGTTGCTGAATTAATAGGCAAACCCGGTCCAAGGAAGAAGGAGAAAACCTTTGTTTACCGAATTCATGACAAACCAGATCCTGATAAACTGGAAACGTTCAACCATTTTATCAAACGTTTTGGTTATGGTATCATGACAAACTCTCCGGCAGCGGTATCTGAATCCATGAACCAGCTTATTCAGCATGTATCCGGAAAGAAAGAGCAGAATGTGATAGAAACCCTGGCCATCCGGACGATGGCAAAGGCAGTTTATTCCACGCGAAATATTGGACACTATGGACTAGGTTTCGAATACTATACACATTTTACCTCACCGATAAGGAGATATCCTGATATGATGGTTCACAGGTTGCTGGACAGGTATCTCCAGGATGGAACCTCAGTGGCAGCCAACAAATACGAGGAGATGTGCAAGCACGCCTCTGATATGGAGTACCGTGCTGCCAACGCTGAGCGGGCATCCATCAAATACAAGCAGGTGGAATTTATGTCCGATAAGATCGGTCAGCAATACAAAGGGGTGATTTCAGGCGTTACAGAATGGGGAATTTATGTGGAGATTGAAGAAAATAAGTGTGAAGGAATGGTCCCGCTTCATGAGCTTAACGATGATTATTACCAGTTTGATGAAAAGAATTATTGCATTACCGGACGACGGACGCACAAGAAATATCAGCTGGGTGACGAGGTGATGATTGAGATACTCAGGGCCAATCTGGAAAAAAAGCAGCTCGATTTCAAAATTGTAGTTTCTTCAACAAAATAATTATATTTGGTCACTAAAGATTAACTAAACCAATGAGCAACGAAAACTTAGGCACAAAAAAAGATGCGGTACGCGAAAATATCTTAACGATAGCGCAGGAGATTTTCAGCAAATTCGGGTACAAAAAGACAACTTTGGATGATATAGCCAATGCCGTCAGGAAAGGTAAAAGCTCGCTCTATTATTACTTTAGCAGTAAGGAAGATTTGTTCCAGGAGGTGATTCAGAAAGAGGCTGATATCCTTAGGGTAGAGCTGGCCAAGGTGTTGCAAAAGGATATGGATCCCGCGGATAAATTACGTGACTACGTGATGACCAAAATCACTACCTACAGGCAACTGGCCAATTTTTACAATGCCATTGAAAATGATACTGCTGCTGTTGAGTTCATCGATAAAATCAAATCCCAGTATGACCAGGAAGAAATACGGATGATGAAACGCATTCTGCTTGAAGGTGCCCGGCAGCACAAATTTGTCATCAAAGACTTTACCCTTGTTGCCATTGGTATCACAACTGCCATCCGTGGACTTGAGATGCCACTTTCAGCAGGTCCCTACCGCTCCAATGATCTTGGAAAGAGCGTGGACGCCATTGTCAAAATCATTTGTTTCGGCATCATGAGAAGAGATTAAAGCCCAATTGGCAAAAAAATGCACGCATACCTTTTGGATACTATGCGTGCATTTTTTTTGCCTATCTGTAACTGACAGAACCTCCGCTTGAACTGGTGCTGTTCCTTGAAGCCGGATTCCCTGTTATTGAGATATGTGCCGCACTGCTGGCTTTTGCTTCAACTTCACGTGTAATATGGACCTTGACCGAAGCGGCGCTGGACGCCTCTATTTCCCCTTTTTCTGCTTTAAGGTCATACAAATCTACCGATGCAGCGCTTGAACTTTCAATAGAAACGGACTGTGCAGAACCTGATATCCTGATTTTTGCCGCACTTCCTGACCTGATCTCCAGCTTGTCACATTTAAGATCTATTTTCACAGCGGATGCGCTGCCGGATGAGATCCTCAAATCTCCGGTTACAATTTTCCCCTCACCCTGAACTTTAGATGCTGACCCCGATTCAAGCGATTTAAATTCCTTGACGGTTACATAAACATTCATTTCACCGGTATTGATGACCCGGCCTTTTACGCCGATTTTCAATACACCGGCTGTCACTTCTGTGTACAAATGATGCAGAATATCGTCTTTTGCTTCGACTGTTACTTTCTCCGATGTGCCCTGAGTAATCACCAGGTGGATCGCATTTTGAACAGAAATGGCATTAAACCCTGAGAGGTTGCGTTCTTCTTTGACGAGATTCCCATAGGTATGTGCCATCGCGTTTATTCCTGCCAGTAAGCCGATTACAAATAAAAATGATTTTATACCGAACCAGTTTTGTCGTACCATGATACATCGTTTTTTAGTATTTATTACAGACTAAGGACGGGTGAAAATTTCAATTGTTGCAAAAATGGATAACCTAAAAAGCCTGAAAAGGCGAATGGTTAAACCGGAATCCGGCCTAACCATTCTTCTGGTGGTATATATTGGGATGAGTTATCTGAAGGTTACATCACCTCCGCTGGAAATGTTGGTATCACGCATGGAAGGATTGCCCAGAACATCAATCTCAGATCCGCTGCTGGCATTTGCCTTAATCTCCTTTGTCGCATGAACACTGAGGTCTGATCCGCTGGATGCCGAAGCAACGCATTTCTCTGCCACCAACCCGGAGGCATCAAGCTCTGAACCGCTTGAACTTTCAGCCTCAATAAATTGGGATGACCCCGAAACGTGAAGTTCACTGCCACTGCTTGAGTCTACTTTCAGCTGGTTGCAGGCGACTTCCATCTTCACTTCTGAACCGCTGGAAGAGGATATTTTCAGGTTTTCGGAGGTAATCTTGTTGCCGGATTTGACCTCGGATCCTGAATTGGCTTCCAATGAATTTATTTGTTTCACAGTAACATAGACTTTCATCTCTTTGGCGTGCTGAATTCCCTCTTCGAGGTATATTTTCAGTTTGCCTCCATGAACTTCTGTTTTGAGTATTTTCTGAATGTTCTCATCGGTTTCAACTACTATTTTTTCAGAAGAATCCTGGTTAATCAGAACTTCAATACCCGTACTTACTGTGATTTCATTAAAGCTGGATACATTACGTTCTTCTTTCACAACTTTTCCATTTCCATGGATATGAGGTATGCAGGAAGTGGCTGAAAAAGAGATTGTCAGAAGCCAAAAAAGCACCAGGCTATTCCATATTTTTTTATTCATAACGCAAATTTTAAAGGTTACAATTTAGTTTACCCATCAATAAGACGTTGGTCCATTCAAATCGTTACAGAAAATTTGCACAATAGATAAATATGTTAAGCAAGTAATAACATTGTTTACTGATTTCTGCCTCATGCCTTAGCCTAAGTAATTGTAATTTAAGGACTTATTGCACGTATAAATCAGGATGGGAATTTTCCGTAAATCGCAAAAAAAATACCCCGATAAATGCATCGGGGTATTAGTATATGGATTTGGTTCCCTGAGTGATTACTTCAGAGGCTCGTTTTTATTTTCTTCAGTTGGAGGTACAGGAGGTGTTACCTGATCGTCATCTTTCATTGACTTTTTGAATTCCTTCATTCCTTTTCCAAGGCCACCCATTAATTCAGGAATTTTCTTACCACCGAACAGAAGCAGCAAGGCTGCAATAATCAAAATTACATGAGCACCACTTAAAACTCCAAGTATAAATAAGTTCATAGCTTCCTGTTTTTATTGTTCCCGCAAATATAACAATCTTTTAATTGAAATATTTTATCTGGATATTATTTGTTGCAAAACGTAAGATAAATATGCCGGCAAATACACCCTGCCATCAATTTTCCTGTGATGTATGAATGGCGATTTCTTTCTATTTAAATAATTTTAAGATGTCATTCCCATTGGCATACAGCAAAAGGGCAAAAAGCAGAATCATACCGCCGATTTGGGCATATTCCAGGAATTTATCGCTTGGTTTCCTTCTGGTAATGATTTCATAAAGGAGGAAAAGAACATGACCCCCGTCCAGTGCAGGAATAGGCAAAATATTCATAACTGCAAGGATGATGGAAAGAAAAGCTGTCAGGTTCCAGAATGATTCCCAATCCCAAATGGAGGGGAAGATATTCCCGATGGCAATAAAACCGCCAAGCGATTCGTAAGCCTTGGTTTCAGGCGAGAATAGCAGCCTGAATTGTTTAAGGTAATCTCCGACTGCATGATATCCTTTTGTTATTCCGGCAGGGATAGACTCCACGAAACTGTATTTTATCGTTTTGTATTCAAATACACCCTGCAGATCGTAAGACCTCTGAATTCCGAGCAATCCGGAAGTACCAATACTGACTTTACGGAAAGAGACAACGCCGTTTCTGCTCACCTCAAGGCTGATCTCCTTCTCTTTGGAGGCGGCAAGTTTATCTACAAATTCATCATAAAAAGTGAATTTGGTGCTGTCGGCAGATAAAATTTCATCCCCGATCTCAAGTCCTGCATCCCGCGCGGAAGATTGTTTGGCAAAGGCAGCAATTTTGCAGGAATAGGGCACACGAATGGAAAGTATATTCTTGTCGGTAAGAAGTTTTGGAATAATTTCCTTCTTTACCTGCAGGGTCAGTTTTTGAGTATCTCTCAGGACCTCAATGGTCTGTGCCCCATCCAAAACGATGGTAGGAATTATTTTCGAAAAATTCTCAATCTGTTTGCCATCCACAGAAAGAATTTTATCCCCATTTTTTAGACCAATCTCATGACCGGTATCTGAGGCAACAATTCCGTATTTGACATTCTGATTGGGCAGATACTCTTCTCCCCAGGTAAAAAGCAGCATTGAGTAAAGGGCAATGGCAAGTATCAGGTTGAAAAGTACCCCGCCAATCATGATCAGCAACCTTTGCCACGTAGGCTTGGACCGGAACTCCCAAGGCTGGGGAGGCAATTTCATCTGCTCCTTGTCCATGGATTCATCAATCATGCCTGCTATTTTCACGTAACCACCCAAAGGCAGCCACCCAACTCCATATTCTGTTTCCCCTTTTTGGGTTTTAAAAAGTGAAAACCAGGGATCGAAAAACAAATAAAATTTCTCAACCCTGCATCCAAAGAGTTTGGCGAAGATAAAGTGCCCGAATTCATGGATAATTACCAGTATGGAAAGACTCAGAATAAGTTGGGCTGCTTTGATCAAAATTACCATTTTGTCTAATTCTTCATTGTTAATAATTTCCGGAAGCAAAATACTGAAACCTGCCAACTATTCACTTACGGGTCTTTGTAGGACTAAATATTGTCTGCAGAATTACAGATTTCTTTGCCTGATTATCTCTTCTGCATAGATTCGTGCTGTTTTGTCAGATTCCATGTAATCATTCAGTTCAGGGTTTTTTACAAACGGAACCTTTTCCATGACCTGCTCGTTGATTTTTGCGATATCAAGGAAAGTAATTTTTTCATTGAGGAAAGCACTGACAGAAACTTCATTGGCTGCATTTAATACGCAGGCCAGGTTGCCTCCTTTATGCAAGGCCTCAAACGAAAGTGCAAGGTTACGAAAATTTTTTGTATCAGGAGTTGTGAATGTAAAGGTCGGATAATCCGCGAAGTTAAACCGTGGCAAACTGTTTTTAATTCGAAAAGGGTAGCCAAGAGCGAATTGAATGGGCAATCTCATATCAGGAAGACCAAGCTGAGCCTTAATTGAGCCATCACAAAACCTGACCATGGAGTGGATGATGCTTTGCGGATGGACTACCACCTCGATCTGTTCAGGCTTCACTCCGAAAAGCCATTTGGCTTCGATTACTTCAAATCCTTTGTTCATCAGGGTAGCCGAGTCAATGGTGATCTTGGCCCCCATGTCCCAATTGGGGTGCTTCAGTGCTTCCTTCAATGTAACTTTTTCCAGTTCCTCCCTGGTCTTTCCATGAAAGGGTCCACCGGAACAGGTAAGGATGATTTTCTCGACAGAATCATCGGCCTCCCCGATCAGGCACTGAAAAATGGCCGAATGCTCAGAATCTATGGGTAATATTTCAGACCTGTTTTCAAGCGCAAGCCGGGTAATAAGATCTCCTGCCACGACAAGAGTTTCCTTGTTGGCTAATGCGATCTGCTTTCCCGCCTTTACCGCTCTTAAGGTGGGTAATAATCCCGAAAAGCCAACCATGGCTGTTACAACAGTATCAATGGATCCCATTTCAACAACCTGCGTAATGGCATCATAACCTGCATAGACTTTTATTGGTTCTCCTTCCAGAGCCTCTTTTACCAGGTTGTATTTATTCTCATTGCTGATAACAACCACGTTTGGCCTGAATTTCAGAGCCTGTTCAATCAGCAGCCCTACATTGTTGTTGGCAGTCAGAACTTCAACTGAAAAAAGATCGGGATTGTTCTCAATTACATCCAGTGTCTGCTGACCGATTGATCCTGTTGAACCGAGCAGGGCAATTTTCTTCATGTAGGCAAATGTTTAAAAACTGATGTAATCTTCAGGATTAATGGGATTGCCATTCATCCATATTTCGAAATGCAGGTGAGGGCCAGTGGTCTCCTTTCCGGTATTTCCCATGATGGCAATCACTTCCCCGGCTTTCACTTTCTCCCCTTGCCTTTTGAGTAATTCGGAGTTGTGCTTATAGCTGGTTACAATATTTTGATCATGCTGGATGATGATAACATAACCGGCCTCCATGGTCCAGTCAGAAAAGACAACAGTTCCATCCAGAGCTGCAGAAATCCTTGCGTTTGGTTTGGCCACCACATCTACCCCGTAATGACCGGCAACTATATCCTGTTTGCCTGTCACCATCCCCTTTAGCGGAGGGAAAAACAAAAGGCTTGCCAGACCACTTTTCCTTGGATTTCCTGAAGTCAAATGAAGGTTGAACTGCTCTTGTTCCAGATCCTCCCTGAAAAGGCTGTCCTGATTGATCCGCTTCAATTGATTCAGGTTAGGGCGAACAAAGGAATCTCTCCGGGCTATGGTATCCAGAGTATTATCCCCACTCAGCATGGCACGCAAATCGTGAAAATAGCGCTCGTTCAGGCTGATTTTTTCCTGCAGGGAGTCTGTTACCAGTTCATTCCGAATTAACCTCTGACGTAGTTTACCGCTGGGATATCCAGGAATATACTCCCGCAACGGAGTAAAGGCAATGAGAATGGTAACCCCAATAATAATTGCGACCACAGCACCAACCACCCCCAGGACCAAAGTACGGGCGCTAAATCTTATTTGCTTGATTATGTGAAGGTTGAGGTCGTTAAAAATGACGATCCGATAGGGGTTCTGGAACAATTTTTTCAACTGATCTCGCTTTCTTTCTGCCGCCATGGGTTCAAAATTCTTGGATTTCCAAACATACACAAAAATCTCACATCAATATTGCAGTATCGGAAAAATTGGCTATCTTTGCACTCACAAAACAGACACAGCTGAGTTAAAAATATACTGTGGGGTAGAGCAGTTGGTAGCTCGTCGGGCTCATAACCCGGAGGTCATAGGTTCGAGTCCTATCCCCGCTACAAAGAGGTCCCTGTAAGCAAATTGTTTACAGGGATTTTTATTTTTAGGGGTACGAATGGGTGGTAGTTTCGGAAAGTCCTCATTCCCTAATCCCGGAGGGATTTAAGGTTTATAGATTAAGAAATGAGCCGGGAGGTTCGACCCCGGCGGGGTCGCAGACAGGCTGGAATCCCGTATCCTATAAACCTTTGACCTCTTCGAGGTCTCCATTATTCGAACCACTCGAAGAGATACTTTTCGTCATGTACTATATCAAACCTCTTTAAGAAATC
>CAZDLO010000115.1:6061-10748 GCA_964506325.1 uncultured Tangfeifania sp. | reverse complement strand
CTCAGGGCTTCAACAGTCTTAAAAATCGTGATGATTTTAGAATCATCAACCTTGTGATCCATATTAATACAGCAAACTCCTGTCAGGTAAGGATTAGCAGATTCTTCCACCAGCCGAATGATTGTATTTTCCAACTCTTCGCTTGTGTTTTCATTAAGGGTGACAGGGTTTAAACGAAGATTAAAAAATGTGTTGGGTAAATGCTTTCTCAGCTCCTTTACATCTCCGCCCCACCCTAAATCAAGAAAATCTAAATTTTTAATTTTACCAAAAGATTCAGCATAGCGATGTGGATCCTTGCCGCAGTAATGAATCCCAAAAGGACGATATTTCCCGCTCCATGCAATATCAATTGGCATTAAGAATTCTTCGTACAAATCTGTCGAAATCATGGTGTTAGAGCATTCGGAATGAAGAAATACAGGCTTTTCTATTTTCCGGACATTTCTGTTTACAGAGATGGAGCTGGTACCTGTTTCTTTTGAAATGTAACCAGTAAATTTTTCCAGCACGTATGCTAAATATTGCATTTGTTTTTGGGTTTCCTTTGGCTGCATGAAAAAATCCATCAGGATTTTCTCTCCAACAACATCAAGTGCAGCATTTAAAATTCCACTCCAGTTAATATCACCAACTATGTATCCGTACTTTGCTTTGAGGCTGTTGCGAAGTTTTTCCAGCTTCTTAAACGCCTCCGTTTTGAATGGATCAAATTCAACGTCAATGCTCTCCTTTCCCATGGCGATTACCTGTGGTGCAGAATCTTCTTCGTAAATTACTTTGCATCCCAGCATTTCAGAAATTATATAGCCCGATGCATTATGTATAGGACCGATAACCGGCAGCTCTTCATTGGCATTAGCTCCCAACCCAAATTTTCCAAATCTTTCATACAGCTCCCGCTCCATTTGCCTTTCAACCTCTACTCTCTTCAAAGGATGGTAGTAAAAGTCCTCATCAAAAATTATTCCAGCGTGCTTATTCCACCATGATTGATGAAGTACCAAATCAACGGGTAATATTTCAGACTGAATAAAGGAGTTTCTGTTGTAATCTGTCATATAGTTTTTGAATTTTTACAAAAAGTTGATTTATTTGCTCAAAACTTAATATGTTGACTTAAAAAACTCCAAAATTCTGCGCTATAGTAACGGTGTCCTTCATCTCCAATTTTAAGCTCACAATTGTTGGGAACACCAGCAGCAGCATATACTTTTTGTGTTTGGACGAACTCTTTTTTTACGGAGGCTATCGGGAAGATTCCATCCTTATCACCATGACCAATGCATAGGAGTCTCGGAGCTGTCAGTGCGGCAATATCTCCAACGTCGGAGTAATCCAAAATCCCAGGGACGTAGCTACAACTACAGTGCTTAAGCAATCCTAAGCCATCGATGAACGAGCATACGAATCCGTGTGGACTAGAAACAGCAAACCGGTCATCGAGAGCTCCTGCCCAAAGGGTAACGCAACCGCCACCAGAGTTACCAGTAATAATAACTCTGCTTTTATCAACGGATAGGGTTTCTAAAGCCCAATCAAGAACTTTCTCAACATCCCAAACACGGTCGCCAACAGCGGTTCGTCCAACCAATGCATCCGTTACAACTTGTCTGGCGCAGCCAATACCACCCATGCCACGAATGCCACGTGTGGTTGGCAGAATCGTAATAAAACCTCTTTTTACCGCCTGCAACGCGATATCCTGCAAGCCTTCGTATGCCTTACGCTCATTTTCATTTGCATAAATGCCAGCATAGGCCAGGTTGCTTTCGTGTCCATGCGGGGTTATCATTAGTGGAGCAGTGCCTTTAATATCTTTAGGCAATAAAAGGACGAAGGGAAGATCCACAGTAGGTTCTGTCCATATACGCCAATATTCTCTTATGGCAAAGCCTAAATCTTCGGAATTCTCTTTCACCACCTTCGGCTTATAACCTTTTAGCTGAGCAGCCATTTTATTCAAACCCAGCTTTTCTTTTAGGGCTGCTTTATACTCATTTTGCCAATTTTCAAATTCAGGCTTTGTAGTTCCCTTAAAATGAAATTTATACGCTGCATTATTATACATGTCCATTTGATGCTTATAGAAATCAAAAGAGTCAACGCAATTAAAACTCCTAACGAGGCTTGCTGCTGGCTGTTCAGAAACTACATTTTTACTTTGTATGTTCCAGCAGCTATACATGACGGCTGTAAATGCCACCAAAGAAATTACAAAAATTATTCTTTTCACTAGAATATAATTTGTTTATTTAATTTGCTTCGTGGATCTTAGATGCATGAGGACAGTACTTTTCTTAATTTTCACGACTATTTGTGCGGCATCACTTGAATTGAAATTATGCTGCAGGTGCGTTTCATGACGACTTAATAAGCTGATTTGAATTTACGGCTAATATATTTTGGTATTTCCACCGCCATTCTTCAATTCAATATCCATGTTGAGTTTGTTTTTTTTCCATGAACCAGCCGTAAAATCGGGTACATCAATGGCCCCTGAACGGTTGTTAACCGACCACTCGCTCAAGGGTATAATGGAGCTCCACGCTGCTGCATCGTAAACATCCTGGTCGAGAGGAAGACCATTGCGCAGGCAGTCAATCAAATGCCAATCTTCCATTAGATCACTTCCGCCATGACCACTGTTCCTGGTTGTTTCACCAACTTTTTTATAAATGTTAGGGGTATATTTTGTAACCAGGGAATCACACTCCTCCTGAGATACCCATGCCCCATCTTCCTTAGAAATTCGGAGAGGGCCGGGGAATTGAAGGGAGGAACCTTTGGTGCCGTAAACCCCGTTAATGCAATTGTGGAGGCGAGGAGATGTGCCATCGTGCTGTAGCATAATAGAACGTCCCTTCTTCGTTTTAATTAGCGTGGTGTTCATGTTTCCACGATAATCTTTTCCAACAAAAGGCTTAAAGATGTCATTTTTTTCAGCCAATTCTTTGGACTTTGCTGCCATCTGGAAATCGTTACTTTCAAGCGATACCAGATAATCCAACCTGTCACCCCTGTTGATATCCATAAGCTGACAAATGTGACCTACCCCGTGCGTTGGATAAATGTTACCCTTTCTGTTGGCATAAATTTTCAACCACCACATATCCCAGTAACCTTTTGGATTAAAATTGTTGCGCATCTTGCTGTCGATGTAGGCGCAATCACCGTGAACCATTTCACCAAAAAAACCTTGCCGGGCCATATTCAGGGTAACCAATTCATTAATACCGTACACATAATTCTCCATCATCATGCAGTGTTTACGGGTGCGCTCGGCAGTTTCCACCAACTTCCAACATTCCTCCAGTGAGCCAGCAGCAGGAACCTCTGTTGCCACATGTTTTCCTTGTTCCATGGCGTATATAGCCATATCCGCGTGCATGTACCAAGGGGTAGTGACGTAGACTAAATCAATATCGTTTCGCTCACAGAGTTTTTTCCACTCGTTTTCACCACCTGCATAGACTACGGGTTTATGAGGCGAGTTTTCCAGCGACTTTCTTACTTCCTCAGCTCTTTCTGTGCGTACATCGCACAACGCTATAATCTCTACACCCTCTATGCGCTTTAAGGTTTTCACATGGGAAGGACCTCTACCACCCAAACCGATAAATCCAACCCGAACTGTTTCTAATTTTGGTGCTGCGAAACCTGACATGTTGAAATGTTGCACATGCGATTTTTGCAGATGCTCGCTGCGCTGAGGCAGATCGGCAATGTTGCGGCTTTTTATTTCGCCAGCCATGCTTTTCAGGTCACCAGAAGCTATAGTTATCCCTGCCAGACCTGTCATTTTGAGAAAATTTCTACGATCGGTTTCCATGATATAATAGGATTTTATCAATAAAGTTCAATCAAAGATATTAGAACATTTTGGTATTTCCTCCTCCATTCGCTAAATCAATATCCATGTTCGGTTTATGTGTTTTCCAGGCACCGTTTATTGGATAATTAAAAGGCTTATTGCCCATTTTTGAGTTGTATGTTAGGTCTCTGTTCATACATTTCGGTATGAACTCATTTTTTGTATTAATCCTGATAATATGGTCCAATTTATTAAAATACAGGTATATGTAAACATATTTCCCCTGTTTGATCTTTTTAAGTGAAGAGTAGGTTTTCATCTGAATATTAACGGTGATTAATTTTGGACTTTTCGTGCCGTAAATAATCCCGTGTATTCAGTAACGATTAAAATGAACTACATTACTGATAGTCCAACATCAGTCAAACAATCTGATTTTTGAGCGTTGAGTTAAATGATTTATTTCTTATCAAACCCAATCCAATTTCCATTCAAGTCAAGTCCTCTATTCCGCAATTCTTGCAAAGCGACCTTATTGAGGTCTATTTTACCATTTACCACATCTGCAAGAACAGAAGTATTAAATAAACTAACCATATTGTAATCAGGCTCTATAAAATCCGTTGGAGGCGAAGTTTTCATTTCTTTCATTTTTAATTTGTTAAGTTTATTGTTTTTATGACTTGACAATTGCCGTTGATGATAAAATATTTAATTTTCAATAAAATGGGCTTTTTTCAACAGAGACGGTGACTTTATGATTAGTTATTATGAAAAAACAAATCACATTTACGCTAACGCTCACAATTTGCCTGTTGGTATCTGGCTCAGTAGTATATAGCCAGCAACTAAAGCGCTTACTGTATAACAACA
>CAZDLO010000115.1:0-5961 GCA_964506325.1 uncultured Tangfeifania sp. | reverse complement strand
GAACCGGTCATTTTATCACCAGGAAAGATATATCCTGATTTTAAAAAAACAGTTTTTGAAAATCCGAAGAAACTTACTGTTGAAAAAGACTTTCATGGTTACAACCTTATAGATGTTCGCGCTAATGAGTGGGAATATGTTGATTTTAACGGCAATGGCGTTCTTGATCTCGTTATCGGACTTGGATACTGGGGTGATTACCGCGGAGGTAGCTACAATGAGTTTGGAGAGTGGACAGGGGGTCCGTTAAGGGGAAATATCTATCTTCTCTTAAACACCGGAACGAATGATAATCCTGTTTATGAAAAGCCCCGGAAATTAAAAACAACAGACGGATCATATATTGATGTATTTGGATGGCCATCACCAAACTTTGCTGATTTCTGTAATACCGGCAAATTGGATATAATTTGTGGTGAGTTTAGGGATGGATTCACATTTTATAAAAACGTAGGTACCCGTGAGGCACCACTCTATGCTCCAGGCAGACCTCTTACTTATAAAGATAAACGTATTAAAATGGATCTATGTATGGTTGTGCCAGTGGCCTATGATTTCACAGGCGACGGATACAAAGATTTAATAGTGGGTGACGAGGCTGGCCGGATCGCTCTGATGAAACATACCGGAGAGGTTGTTGATGGCATGCCGGTATTTCTGCCACCTAAATTTTTTAAGCAGGAGGCTGACGAAGTGAAATTTGGGGTATTAGTAACTCCTGTAGGATATGACTTGAACGGCGATGGAAGGGATGATATCATCGCTGGAAACTCAGAGGGTCAAATTGCTTTTATTGAAAATCTGGGTAGCAGTCCACTGAGATGGGCAGCCCCTAAACTACTGGAAGCTGGCGGAGAAGAGATTCGTATTATAGCCGGACCTAACGGTTCGATTCAGGGACCTTCTGAGGAAAAATGGGGTTATACAACCCTAACGATTGCAGATTGGAATCATAATGGATTACCCGATATGATTGTAAATTCAATTTGGGGTAAGGTGATCTGGTATGAGAACATTGGAACCCGCTTCGAACCAAAATTTGCTGCGGCTCAATCTGTGCTTGCGGAATGGGAAGGTTCGGTGCCTAAACCAAGTTGGAACTGGTGGAACCCCGAGGGAAATTCTCTTGTCACACAATGGAGAACAACACCATGTGCGGTCGATTGGACGGGAGATGGGCTTATAGACCTTGTAATGCTGGATCATGAAGGCTACCTTGCTTTGTTCCGGCGTGAAAAACGCGAAGGAAAGCTAGTTTTACTGCCGGGTGAACGGGTCTTTCGGCTTGAAGGTGAAGTAGAACCCCTGCGTCTCAATAGTGGTAAATCAGGAAGTAGCGGTCGCCGAAAGATTGCTATCGTTGATTTCGATGGAGATGGCCGGCTTGATCTGTTGCTTAATAGCTTGAATGCTACATTTTTCAGAAATATGGGAAAAGAAAAGGGGGTAACCATCTTTCGCGATATGGGGCAGCTTGATGAGCAAAAGCTTGCAGGCCACGAAACAAGTCCCACATCAATAGATCTCACCGGGGATGGGAAACCTGAATTACTTATTGGAGCAGAAGATGGTTTCCTTTATTACAATGAAAATCCTTTGATAAAATCAAAATAGTACTTAAAGTTCCGAATCTTTAATTTCTTCAGCATTAATAAGTGAATTTGTTTTAAAATAAAAAAAATGAAAAGACGCGAGACCATCAAAATGTTTGGCATATTTCCACTTGTACCTCTACTTGGATATTCCAGTTTGTTAATTGAAAATTCAAAAACTGAAATACCTAAATCACCACAAGGTGGATATAATCTAATTATTTACGGTGCTACTCCAGGTGGTTTGGCATGTGCCATAAGAGCTGCAAGAGAAGGACTGCAAGTATTGCTTGTTAATCACAATCATCATTTGGGCGGACAGTTTGTAAACGGTCTTGGGACAATGGATACGCTTTATAATGGAGCGCGTGCCCCAATATATGATGAACTCAGATACAATATTTACGACTTTTATCGCTCAACCTATGGATATCAATCTCCTCAATACCAAGGAACAAACCCCGGTTTTCCAAAAACCCGTTTTGAATCCCATGTGGTTGAGCGATTGATAAATGAAATGCTCGAAAAAGAATCTGGAATCACTATTGTAAAAGGATATTATCCTGTAAAAGCAGATTTCAAAGATAAATCCATTAAGAGCATCACATTTAAAAAAATGAGTACTGATGAAACTTTTGATGCACAAGGAACCATTTTTGTCGACAGCTCTTATGAAGGAGACCTTGCCGCGGTGGCTAGAGTTGAGTATAAAATAGGTCGTGAATCACAAAAGGAATATGGAGAAAAAAATGCAGGTGTTTGTTATTATAAAGAAGATTATTGGCCACCATCAGAGAATGAATTAAATAAGGATGATTTCAAATTAGTTCGAAGACTTAATTTATCCAGTTATAATGCATGGTCAGATCGTTTGCCACAAAGTACGGGAGAGGCTCATAAAGCGATCATGGCTTTCAATATCCGAACCACATTAACAAATGATCCTGAGAATAGAATAATTCCGGGTAAACCTAAAAATTATGATCCGGTATTTCTAAAAACCAGATATGGCCACACAAAAAGTGCAGGACTTGAAGTACCAAACAAGAAAACAAGTTGGAATGAACCCAGGTTAGTGGGGTTACCAAATCAATATATCGAGGGAGATTGGGCCATTAGGAAAAGTATAATTGAAAAATTTCAGGAGGTTACAATAGGATTACTGTATTTTAAACAAAATGATCCATCCCTACCTAAAGAGGAACAAAGTATCTGGAAAGAATATGGTCTGCCCAAAAATGAATATGAAGATAACGGGAACCTCCCTTATGAGCTTTATGTCAGGGAAGCACGTCGTATTGTTGGTCGTTCAGTATTCACTGAGCATGATGCAATGTTGGCTGAAGGTATAAAACGTGCTCCAATTCACAATGACAGCATAAGTATTACCGAGTGGTTTATGGACTCTCATTATTGTACTGAAAGCCATGTAGAAGGGAGTAAAATGGAAGGAGAAGTGATGCTTAAAAATAAGACTTTCCCTGGACAAGTATCATTAGGAACCATATTCCCCAAAGACCTTGACAATTTAATAGTTCCTGTCTGTCTTTCTTCCTCTCACGTTGGATGGGGAACGATTCGCCTCGAACCAACCTGGATGAGTATCGGAGAGGCAGCAGGATACGCTGCATCCATTGCAGTAGAAAAAAATATTTCACCCTCAAAAATTGATTCGGATCAACTGATTCGCCTTTTAGCAAGGAATAGAATTATGATCTCCTTTTTCAATGATATGGAAGGAAGAGAATATTCTTCATGGTATCCAGCCATTCAATATCTCGGTACGCAAGGTTTTTTTGGTTCTTACATGGCTCTGCCAAATGAAAAATTAACGGCAGTAGTCTTTGATGAATGGCTGAATTTAATAGAAAAATGGAATAATCAACGCTTTAATAACCCACTGATTTATACAAAAAAAATATTCAAAGCAGAACAGATAAAAAGTAGCGATTTTGTTAAAGCAGATGTTTTTGCCAATCGTTTAGGTGAGGCAATTGGAAATCCAGCCAGGTTAACTAAAGAAATGAATAAATTGAAAATTATTTCTGATAATTTCATAACACGTGGAGATGCCTGCAGGTTAATATTTGAATCAACAGAAATAGTATAAAAGAATCTTGATAAATAAAAATGGGGAAGAATTGTTCCGCGGTGACAATATTGATCCACACAATTTCAAATCTTCAAACCTGTTATTCTGACAATTCTCATAACGGCAACTTTAAAGTATTTGACATACTCATTAAATTTTCAACAGGTGTATTGACTGTAATTTCACAACCACCCGAAAGAATGAATTTTTTTCCATTCATTTTTCTTACCAAATCCAGAACCGCAACTTCAATCTTTTCGGGAGTGCTGTCCTGAATGAAAACCGGGTTGATATTTCCTTTGATCACAACTTTCTCGCCCAGGATCAGGCTTGCCTTCTGCAAATCAACCTGCCAGTCCAGGTCAACAATGTCGAAGTTCAGTCCGCTGATGGAAGGCAGCAAATGTTCAATGTTGCCACAGATGTGCAGTTTTACTTTGGCACCCAACGAATGGATGTGTTCCACCAATTCAAGGTGACGGTCCCTGACGTAAAAATCATAGGTTTCCGCATCAATCTGGGAGCAGATGGCATCGCCCATGCCAATAAAATCGCATCCTTCGTTGACCTGCGCCGTGGCAAATTCTTTGGCCAGAAGGAAACATTTGTCAAGAAGGGCATTTGACAGATCCGGATCTGTCATCAAAAATATCAGCATTTCCCCCACTCCGGCCAGGTCGCATGCTTCTGCCAGCGGACCTTCGATCCAACCGCCTACCGGGACTGTCCCTTTCAGCAGTTGCTGGTAATAAGCTGCTCCCATGATCCTGTCGAGGGTTCGTTCGCATTGGTAAACATCGGGCACTTTCAAATTCATTACGTCATCAGCATTACAGATAATTTTGTCCAGGCATTTCGGCACTCCTTCCTGAACATATTCGATCCGTGCTCCGAAAGCAGCAGTCTCCCGGTAGGGATCACTGATCAGACTCACCGCATCCAAATCGAAATACTCCAGACAACGGATATTCGACTCCACCAATGTTCTGTAATCGGAGGCAAATTTTGCATAAGTAGTACCATGAAACCGGGCGGCAAAATGCATCAATATCGGCCTGAACATGGGTCTGGAGAGCTGTTCTCCGTTTAGTAATTTTTGATATTGTTCTTTCTTGGTTATCATTTCCGGAATTTTAGATTGGATGAAGTTGAGAATTATCCGCAGAGATCCGCGGAGATTGAAATATCAGGATTTTTTTGCGATTCTCTGCGGTAAAAATATCATACTCACATTTATTTTAGTTCAACTTTTATAACCGCATCGTACAAATCCGGTTTGTCGGGGCTGCTGCTTGCCGTGATAAAGAAGTTTCCAGTTTCGGTGTTTCCCCACCAGGTTTTCTGGTAAGACAATTCAGCACCCGATTTAAGCAGGTAGACATTTTTAACTTTTTCGCCGTCCACACCTTTGGCATTGAGCTGTCCAAGATTTGGATACAGCCAGTGTGCATAGACTGAATTCCCCTTTTGGGTATACCTGCCCCAATCGGGTTTGGCCAATGTGGAAGCCCCGCAACCATATACGCTTTCTCCGTTGACATTCAGCCATTTGCCAACTTCGCCAAGAATCTCAACACTTTCTTGTGGAATAACTCCCCTGGCATTTGGTCCGACGTTCAACAGAAGATTGCCGTTTTTGCTGACACAATTCACCAAAGTATGGATGATGAGTTCGGGCGATTTCCAGTTGTGGTCCATCTCCGTGTATCCCCAGCCACCATTGAGCGTTAAGCAGGTTTCCCATGGTATAGGATTGCCATATTTGTCGACCAGGGCCACCTCGGGAATTCCTTGTTCGGGTGTTTCAAAATCACCAAGGGTTTTTACCATTCTCTCTTTGGAGGAGGAGCCTTCATGGGTAGCTAACCGGTTGTCCAGAATGATTTCGGGTTGGTATTTGCGGACCATTGCCACCAGTTCATTGGCCTTCCATTTCTCACCGCTGTACCGGTCGAACGAATAATCAAACCACATGATGTCGATTTTCCCATAGTTTTTCACAAGCTCCTCCACTTGACCATGCATGTATTTCAGGTAGTTGTCCCAGTTGAAAGTACGTTTGGCATAATCCTTGTCATCCCGCTGCGGGTGGTTTCCCACGTTGGGATAATCGGGATGGTGCCAGTCAATGATGGAATAATAGAGGCCGACTTTGATCCCTTCGGCCCTGAAGGCCTCCAGAAATTCGCGTACCAAATCGCGCCCTCCGAACCGTGGACTCAGTTTATAATCAGTTAACTTGCTGTCGAACATGCAAAATCCATCATGGTTTTTTGC
>CAZDLO010000114.1:0-10776 GCA_964506325.1 uncultured Tangfeifania sp. | reverse complement strand
CCATCGTTCGAAATCGTATTCCTGCTTCTTTCCGTTTGGTCCTTCGCCACAGGCACCATCGAACCAGACTTCATCGACTTTCCCGTAATTTGTGAGCAATTCAGTCAGCTGGCCTACAAAATAATCATTGTATGCCTCTGTGCCGTATAACCTGCAATTCCTGTCCCAGGGGGAAAGATAGACACCAAATCCCATGTTGTACTTGTGACAAGCCTCTGCAACCTCCCTGACAACATCCCCTTTGCCCGACTTCCAGGGTGAGTTTTTAACGGAATGTTCAGTGAGGGTACTGGGCCACAAACAAAAACCGTCGTGATGCTTGGCGGTCAGGATCACCTGTTTGATGCCGGCGTCCTTGCAGGCCGACACCCACTGACCTGCATCCAGTTGGGAAGGATTGAAGATTTCCTCCTTTTCGGTTCCTTCTCCCCATTCCCTGTCTGTAAAGGTATTGACTCCAAAGTGAAAAAATGCCGTAAGTTCCAGTTCCTGCCATCTCAACTGCCGGGGAGATGGAGTTACACTGGCAGCCAGGCGCACAATCCCAGAGAGAGACTCACCGGCAGGAATGTTCACGTAATTGGAAGTTGATCCTGCTTCCTGTCCAAATATTGGATTACTGGCAGATAAAACCAGGTATAACAATGGCAACCATCGCCTCTTCATCATTTTCTTCGTTCTAAAAATTAGTATGTCAAGGCTTTAGCCAATTGCGGATGAAAACAAAACCACCACCCGCGAAAACCTTAGGTTCGTGTATCCCTATTTGTTTTTAAGCAGATCTCGGATTTCGGTCAGCAAAAGCTCTTCCCTGGAGGGTGCAGGCGGTGCAGCAGGCGCAGCAGGAACTTCGTTCTTTTTCATGAAACGGTTCATCATCTTGATCATCATGAAGATGGCAAATGCGATGATAATGAAATCAATGGTAACCTGGATGAAATTGCCATAATTGAGACTTGCCCCCTGGGATACGATTTTCCCTGCTGAAATAACAGGTTCACTCAGCTGGATTTTGAAGGAGGTAAAATCAGTGCCGCCAATAATCATTCCCAATGGTGGCAACAGGACATCCGATACAAATGAAGTGATAATTTTTCCGAATGCAGCTCCGATAATGATACCAACAGCCATATCAACAACATTGCCCCGCATGGCAAACTCCTTGAACTCTTTCCCGATACTCATGGTATTTAAATTTAAAGGTTAGTAAAATCGTATTATGCTGAAATTATTTGGTATAAAGTTAATATTCTTCTCATTTTTATTAATCATAATTGGACAGAATAGTTCCGGATGACCCTGCAATTAAATTCCAATAATTTTTTTGATCTCATTCAGCTTGTTCAGTGCCTCCAGCGGCGACATACTGTTGATGTCGAGGTTCCTGATTTCATCCCGGATCTGCTTCAGTACCGGATCGTCGAGCTGAAAAAAACTTAACTGGAAGCCCTCCCTGTTTTGGGCAAGGTCTCCAACAGGTTTAGCAGGGTAATCCTTTCTGTTGCTTTTCTCCATCCGGGAAAGGATATCTTCTGCCCTGGCCACAACACTCCGGGGCATTCCTGCCATCTGGGCCACATGAATGCCAAAACTGTGATTGCTGCCTCCCGGCACCAGTTTCCGGAGGAAAATAATTTTTTTACCCATTTCCCTGATGGAAACATTGTAATTCCGTATCCGTCCGAAGGACTTCTCCATCTCGTTCAATTCGTGGTAATGGGTGGCGAACAGGGTTTTTGCCTTCGCCCGGGGGTGTTCATGAATGTACTCGACGATAGACCAGGCAATCGATATCCCGTCGTAAGTACTGGTTCCGCGGCCAAGCTCATCAAACAGGATAAGGCTGCGGTCCGAAATATTGTTCAGTATGCTGGCAGCTTCAGTCATCTCAACCATAAAGGTGGATTCGCCGGAAGAAATATTATCCGAAGCGCCAACCCTTGTGAAAATTTTATCTACGTATCCAATGCTGGCAGCATCCGCCGGAACATAGGATCCGATTTGGGCGAGCAGAACAATGAGGGCAGTCTGGCGGAGCAATGCAGACTTCCCTGCCATATTGGGCCCGGTAATCATAATAATCTGCTGTTCAGTATTATCAAGCAGGAGATCGTTGGCGATGTATTTTTCTCCAACCGGCAATTGCTGCTCTATTACAGGATGCCGTCCACCTTTGATATCAATAAGGTCGCTGTCATTTACATCGGGACGGCTGTATTTATTCTGAACAGCCACCGAGGCAAATGAACAAAGGCAATCCACCTGGGCTGAAAGGTTCGAATTGAGCTGTATTGCCTGGTAATATTCAGTGAGAGAATTTATTAACTCATTAAACAGGCTGGTCTCAAGGGAGAGAATCCTCTCTTCGGCACCCAGTATTTTGACCTCATACTCTTTCAGTTCTTCCGTGATGTAGCGCTCTGCATTGACGAGTGTCTGTTTCCTGATCCAGTCGGATGGCACCTTATCCTTGTGCATATTACGCACCTCGATAAAATAGCCGAATACGTTGTTGTACGAGACTTTCAGGCTGGAGATGCCTGTTCTGATGCTTTCACGCTCCTGCAACTGGCGGAGGTAATCCTTCCCGGAAAAAGCAAGCATCCTGAGTTCATCCAGCTCAGGGGATACCCCGGGTGCAATGACATTGCCCTTGACGATCATGACCGGAGGTTCAGCCACCATTTCCCGTTCGATCCGTTCACAGATCGTGCGGCATGGATTGAGTTGCTCTGCAAACCTGACCAGGACATCATTTCCGGAATTTTCGCAGAGCTCCCTGATCCTTGAGATGGCAACAAGTGAATGCCTGAGCTGCACCATCTCCCTTGGATTAATCCTGCCTGTTGAGGCTTTGGAAATGATACGTTCCAGGTCGCCGACGAGATGAAGCTGGGCTGTGATCTCACCGCAAAGTTCCGGACTACCGACCAGTTTCGCTACAACTTCCTGCCTTTCAAGAATTTTTCCGGTCGCTTTCAGCGGAAGTGCTATCCATCGCTTCAACAACCTGGCTCCCATGGGAGATATTGTTTTGTCAACAACCTGGATAAGGGTTTTGGCCCCCTCGTTGATCGAATGAAAAAGCTCAAGGTTGCGGATGGTAAAACGGTCGAGCCATACATACTGCTCTTCATCAATACGCGACAACGCGGTTATATGGTTTACCTGCTTGTGCTGGGTTATATCGAGGTAATAAAGAATGGCGCCTGAGGCTATGATTCCGCATTCAAGGTTCTGGATTCCGAACCCTTTCAGGTTGACAGTTTCAAAATGACGCAGCAGCCTGTCGTTCGCGGCATCAAAGGTATACACCCAGTCGTCTAGCTTGTAGGTGTAAAATTTAGGGCCAAAGAGTTCGGTAAACAATTTCTCCTTCCCTTTCTGAAACAACACTTCCTTAGGCTGAAAGCTGTTGAGCAGCTTGTCAATGTGTTCGAAACTTCCTTCTGCAGTGAAGAACTCTCCTGTGGAAATATCCAGGAAAGCAACACCGGCGATATTTTTTTCAATATGCACCGAAGCCAGGAAGTTGTTCTCCCGGTGTTCCAGAACATTGTCATTGATGGAGACACCCGGTGTCACCAGCTCAGTTATTCCCCTTTTAACGATCGTCTTTGTAAGCTTTGGGTCTTCAAGCTGTTCACAGATTGCCACCCGCTGGCCGGCCCTGACAAGTTTGGGCAGATAAGTATCCAGTGCATGATAGGGAAAACCTGCCAACTCCACAAAACTGGCAGATCCGTTGGCCCTGCGCGTTAGGGTAATCCCGCATATCTCAGCTGTTTTGATCGCATCCTCTCCGAAGGTTTCATAAAAGTCTCCGACACGAAACAACAGAACGGCGTCAGGATACTTGTTCTTGACAGCGTAATACTGCTTCATCAGCGGAGTTTCGGCATATTTGTTCTGAGAGGTTGTCAATGGTAGCGTTTATTTGTTGTTCAGGTAAATTTAAGAAATATGTGCAATTGGTTTAGCGTGTATTACATACCGGGGGACTGCCTTGCATAGGAAATCGCAGTGCCAGTCCTCACCAGCAATATCAGGCACAAAGGTACTACCAGCCAGTGAAAAGATTGCGGCAAAAAATACATGGCAGCAAGAAAAAGTATCAAAACTATGGATGTCATTTTGTTGTACCACACCAATTTCACGCGCCAACGAGGAAAAAACCACAGAACAGCCAGTACCAGGTGCGCCGGAAATGCCCAAACAAGGTTCAGGTTCCATTTTGTGGAAGGCATTACAGAAATGAAGGTTGTGAAACAGAGGATCAAACTGGCAATTCCGAAAACAGAAAAGACAGTGATATCGAGCCATATAAACCTTTTCCCCTTTTTTCTTTCCAGGAGTGTCAATCCCAGCACCAGGAGGAAAATTAGTAAAATTACAACTGCCGGGGAAGTGATTGAAAATTCATGAATAACAGGAGGAGCATCAAATAGCACTTTCGCAGTCGACAGGATTGGTACGGAGGCGCCCTCCCGCACAACTGAAGCATTGACCAAATCGTTCCCAAGGTAGTCGGGCAAAAACATCTTTTCTGAAAAGGTGGAGATACGATCCGTTGGCAGGCCCAAAGCCAGTTTTATCCCCAGTCCGCCCCAGCTGTTCTCCTGGATATACCGGTCGATCAGGTTTCTGAAGGAAAGTGTTTCATCACCTGATTGGTCGTAATTAATTTTCCCCCCAACAGCTTTTTCAACCTGGTCCCGTATTCTTGTGGAACAGTTGTCTTCAAAATGCGAATAGCGGTAAAACCGGTTCTCTGGTTTGTTGTTTTCGACAAGCGCCGCATAAAGAGCAGATTTTTCTGAAGATGTCAGCAGCAGTTCATACTCAGTTACTTTGCGGTGATCCTCCTGGTACTCCCGCATAAATGAAACCATCCTGTAGGCGGCAAGCTGGTAATCTGTTTCGCCTTTGGCAAAACGCCAGTAAAAATGGGGAGCCATGAAATCAAAGACCCCATAGTTGAATACAATATCCTTTTCAAAAACAGGGTCGAAGACACGGATAGCAGCATGCCCAAAATAAGAATAGATTTCATCACCCGGCGCACATATCAGCAAACTGATTTTTGCAGCAGGGGATAAAGGCTGAGCTTTAACTATTGGAGAAATGGAAAATAAAACCAGTAACAGTAATGCAAATTTTCTCATCAGTGCGTTTCTCTAATTCGAATCGGGATTCAAGTCCGGGAACCTGGCAAACCAGGTCAGGAACATACGTTTGAATGGAATCCTGCTACCTCCAGTGACCTACAATAGCTCCCATCACCATGAAGGCGACAAGATCAAAACCCGCATGAATCAAAAATAGCTTAACCGGCTGATTCTCAAATAAAACATTGGTAAGCTTGGACATAGTTATCCAGAAAAATGCAATGCCGGCCCCGATGATGGCTCCAAAAGTTGCACTTGAATTCACACCGAGGATCCAGGATATAACAAAGGCAGACACTGTGGCGGAAAGAAAGGATAGCAGTGTAATCATCCACATTGGCTTGTTGGTCTTGAAATCTTCATCAGTAAAACCGTTCAGTTGAATCCATTGCTTTCCGAACAGCAGGGGTGAATACCAAAGCGCGCCCACGATCAGGTAAGAAACCCCGGCCAGTACTACTGCCCAGATATTTACTTTGGCAAAAGTTGCGAACATTTCCATATGATAATCTGATGAAATTGAATTGTATTGGACTAAACTACAAAAAAAATAGGTTCTGACTGTTAAGTATACGAAAAAGAACAGATTTAGGGTTACTCAAAATTCAGATAAAATTCCCGGGTTAAAGCCATAAAATCATCCGAAAAGAGTTTTTCCCCTTTGAGGATAACAAGTTCACGTATTTCCGGATAACAAGGATTTAGGGAGAATTCGAGGAGGATTCTTTTTGCAGGCCTGTCTGACTTTGGAATTACCGTTGTTTTCCTGCTAAGGTAGAAACCCTCCAGGCGGGCGGATTCGCGAAAATCGTCGAATGCTTCAGCCGGCACAATCACCGCCAGCCGTCCTGAATCCGAAAGCATCCTTTTTGCTCCCTTTATCAGTTGCAGAAAGGTCAGCGTCACATCATGCCTGGCCATGGAGGAGGCTGCACTGGCAGATAACATTGATTTCTTAAAAAAGGGAGGATTGCAGACTACCAGGTCATACTGCCCGTCCGGTTCGGCTGAAAAAAGGTTGAAATCTGCTGTAAAAAGAGACAATCTCCCTGTCCAGGGTGACTTCCCGAAATTTAACCCCGCATCCAACGAAGCATCCCCGCTGATATCTATGGCATGAATTTCGGCTTCTGATCGCTGTGCGAGCATAAGGGCAATAAGCCCGGTCCCTGTCCCGACATCGAGTATCCGCTGAATGCCGTCAACACTGCACCATGCACCAAGCAAGACACCATCAGTGCCAACCTTTAATGCAGATTTTTCCTGGGTAAGATGAAATTGTTTGAATTGAAACCAGGTATTGCCCATTGGAGATTTTTTTGACTGACAACTTCTAAATACCAGGAATTACCGCGCCTTCGTGCTGTTCCTCCGGATCAGGAGACCAACATACTAAACAGTTTCTTCCCTGTTTTGTATGCAACCGTCCTGTAACCTTATCATCCTGTCGGTCATGCCGGCAAAATGATCATCGTGCGTAACGATCACGAAGGTATGGCCAAATTTCTCACGCAGGGAGAAAAACAACCGGTACAATTCTTCCTGATTTTGGGAATCCAGGTTTCCGGACGGCTCATCTGCCAGGATCACGGAGGGATTATTGATCAGGGCCCTGGCAATAGCTACCCGCTGCTTCTCTCCGCCTGAAAGCTGAGAAGGCTTGTGTTGCTCACGTGGCTGAAGGTCAAGCAACCGGAGAAGCTCATGCGCACGATTTTCCACCTCTGTCTTCCTTGTCCCTGCAATATATCCAGGTATGCAAACATTCTCAAAGGCTGAAAATTCAGGCAGCAGGTGGTGAAACTGAAAAACGAAACCAATCTGCCTGTTCCGGAAACGAGAAAGCTCCTTTTCACCCAGTGAAAAAAGATCACTGCCTTGGATCAACACCTTTCCGGAATCGGGTTGAATCAATGATCCAAGTATCTGAAGGAGGGTTGTCTTTCCTGCACCGCTTGCCCCCACAACAGAGACAATCTCATGTGTTTCGATTTTCAGTGAAACACCTTTCAGAACCTGCAGATTCCCGTAGGACTTAGTAATCAGGCTGGCTTCAAGCATGGGGCTACTTTAACTCCTCGTCAATCTGACGAGTGAAATCACCACCCTTTTTGTCTGCCTGATCCTTGAGATTGGTGATCTCATTTTTAATATCTGAAGTATGGTCTGTGATCTCGCGCTTGATGTCATCGGTAGCTTTGTGAAACTCGCTCATCACTTTCCCAATGGTCCGGGCAATACCTGGGATGGCATCTGCCCCAAACAAAAGAAGCACGAACAACACGATCACAAGGATTTCTCCGCCACTGAAAAAGAGTAAAACATAGGCCATAACAATGCACTTTTTTGCAAAGATAACAATCCTCTCAAAATTGATTCCCCTTTCGCTTGCAATAGCTAAATAAAAAGCCCGGAATTTTTTGTTCCGGGCTTTTTACAGAGTTTGAGCAATCGCTATTTTTTTTCATCCCCCTTTTTCTTAGCCCTGAGCAGTGTATCGTAAGCAATCGGTGTTGCCACGAAAACTGAGGAATAAGTTCCGAAGAGGATACCAAACAAAAGGGCAAATACAAACCCTTTGATGGAGGTTCCCCCAAAGAGGAATATGGCGAACAATACGACCAATACAGTCAGTGAGGTACTGAAGGTACGGCGGAGCGTGCTGTTCATAGCGTCGTTGAAAGTTTTTTCTGCATCCTGCTTCGGATGAAGGTGCACATATTCACGGATACGGTCGAATACAATCACTGTATCGTTGATGGAATAACCTATAATCGTTAGAACTGCTGCAATAAATGACATATCCACTGCCAGTGAGAAGGACAGCAAACCGTCCAGCAGAGAATAGAGACCAATTACGATGACTACGTCGTGCGCCAGAGAGACAAGGGCTCCCACGCCGAACTGCCAGTTCCTGAATCGGACAGCAATGTATAGGAAGATGATCAGCAATGCGAAAATTACTGACAATACTGCATCCTTCTTGATGTCGTCAGAGATGGTCGGACCTACTTTCTGTGAACTGATCCGGTAATCCTGAAGGAATTTTTCCATCGTGACATCGGCATCCAGATAAGGCTTCATTCCTTTGTAAAGTTTTGCCTCAACTTCGCTGTCCACACTTTCCGTGTTTTCTTCAATACGGTAATCAGTTGTGATCCTGACCTGGTTGTTGGTTCCGAATGTTTTTACCTCCGGCGCATTTCCAAATTCTGATGCCAGTGCTTTTGAAACATCCTCAACCATAACGTCCTGGTGGAGCCTCACAACATAGGTGCGGCCTCCCTTGAAGTCGATGGAGTAGTTCATCCCTTTGAAAACCACTGAAAGGATGGAGACGGATATCAGGATACTTGAAATGACATAGAAGATTTTCCTTTTCTGAATGAATGGCAAATTTACATGGCGCAGCCACTCTCCCGAAATCTTGGAGACGAATGTGATATTCTTGTTGGTATCCAGCCATCTTTCCAGGATGAAGCGGGAGATGAAGATCGATGTGAAAAGTGAAGTTATGATACCGATGATCAGCGTAGTGGCAAAACCCTGGATCGGTCCTGAACCAAATACATACAGAACGATACCGGTAAGCAATGTGGTGATCTGTCCGTCGATAATGGCTGAATAGGCCAGGTTGTATCCGTCCTTTATAGCAAGGCGCAAACCTTTGCCAGCGCGAACCTCCTCTTCGACCCTTTCATTGATAAGCACGTTGGCATCCACCGCCATACCCATCGTAAGGACAATACCCGCGATACCCGGCAGGGTAAGGACGGCTCCGAGCGAGGCGAGAACCCCGATCAGGAAGAAGAGGTTGACAAGGAGTGCAATGTTGGCTGCCAATCCGGCCTTTTTGCTGTAGAAGAACAACATGTAAGCAAGAACCAGCATGAAGGCAATCAGGAACGAATACATACCGCTCTGGATCGATTCTTTTCCGAGCGTAGGTCCGACAATTTCTTCCTGTGCAATGCGTGCGGGAGCAGGCATCTTACCGGATTTAAGCATGTTGGCCAAGTCCTTCGCCTCATCAATGGTAAACTGGCCTGATATTTCTGTACGGCCGTTGGGTATTTCACCCTGAACGGTCGGGAAAGACTGAACATAGTCGTCGAGGACAACAGCAACACTCTTACCCACATTTTCGCGGGTCATCCGTTGCCAAACCTTTGCCCCTTCAGCGTTCATGGTCATGTCGACCACGCTGCTGGCCTTGTTCTGGCCAAAATCCTGGCGGGCTTCAGTAACTGCGCCTCCGTCAAGCGGTGCACGACCGTCCCTGCTGGAAACTTTGATAGCAATCAGCTGGTAGAAATTTCCGTCAGCAGACATGGGCTTGGCCGACCACCTGAAAATCATTGTGCGGGGGAAGACTGACTTGATCTGTTGCATCTTCAGGTATTGGTTCACCGTAGATGAATCTTTTATGTGGGCAAAACCAACAACAGGTCCGCGGGCGATCTGTCCGTCACGGGAGGTGTTGGGATTCAATACAGAAAACAGCGGAAAGTTTTTCGCGATGTCTTCAGCCGAACCAGCTGCCAGGGAATCTTTTTCCTGCTTTTTGATCTCACTCACCAGGCTGTTGGCCTTCGTTGTGTCAATTGCAGCAGCAACGGGAGCGGCAACCGGAGCCACCGCCTGAAAGGCTTTAACTTCGCGTAATCTTTTGTTGGCTTCCAGAAGGTAAGGGTATACCTCATTGTTTTCGTAGGTTTCCCAGAATTCGAGGTTGGCAGTTCCCTGGAGCAGTTTACGGACACGGTTGGCATCCTTGATTCCGGGAAGCTCAACCAGGATACGACCTTTGGTCTGAAGCTGCTGAATATTGGGCTGGGCAACACCGAAACGGTCGATACGGGTTCTCAGGATCTGGAATGAGTTATCGATGGCAGCATCAGTCTCTTTGCGGATGACGGACAATACCTGGTCGTTGGTAGAGTTGTAGCTAACCTGGTCCCTTAAATCAAGGGTATTGAATATGGCTGCCAGCTTGGCATTCGGGTCAATCTGCTCGAAAGATTTTCCAAACAGGGTGACGAAATCTTCCTGGCTGTCTCTCTGCTTCAGGAGCGCCATCCGGACGGCAGCATTGAACGTAGAGTCCGCACTGTACCCTGAAAGCGCATTGATAAGGTCAACAACAGATACCTCGAGGGTAACGTTCATACCGCCTTTAAGGTCGAGACCCAGCGGCAGCTGGAATTCTTTTACCTCTTTGAAGGTGTATTTTTTCAAACCAAGGAAATTGTATACCGGCTGGTTCTGGATAGAGTCGAGATACATGTTCTCACTTTTCTTGGCTAAAAGCTCAAGATCAACCTGTGTAGCGCCTGGATTTTCCTTTTTGGCTTTGCTGATACCATACTCGACTGCGTCACCTTCAACCTTGTAAGCATTGTAAGTAAAGTAGAGCTGATAAAAACAAACCAGACCTATCAAAATGGCTATTAGCCTGATCAATCCTTTATTCTGCATTGGAAATTCGGTTTTTTATTTTCTAATCTTTGTTAACTTCCTAATCCTAAAAAAACATAGTGCGCAAAGATATTTATTTTTTTGATATTAAATAGTTGAAGATTCAGGTTTGTGCTTCGTAATTTCAATT
>CAZDLO010000113.1:0-10797 GCA_964506325.1 uncultured Tangfeifania sp. | reverse complement strand
TCGGCAAATCAGAAAGTCAGCCAATTGATTCGTTCTGCACTTCTCTGCTGTAACAAATATTATCAGCAAGCACTTAAATAATTTATAGGATGTATAAAGGAATAAACGGCTATCTGATTTTAAGTCTGAGTCTTTTGCTCATCTCATGCGGCACAAAGAAGAAAGAGCAGGCTACCATAGAAAAGCCCCCGGTACCCGTAGAAATTATTGTGGCCGGTTTCGAAGAAATTCAAAGCAATCTGGAGGTCAATGGAAGTGTCTTATCCAATGAAATGGCAGAACTCCGGACAGAAGTCAGCGGAAGACTGGTTTACCTTAATCTCCCGGATGGAGCGTCAGTCAAGGAAGGGACTCTGCTGGCCAGGGTAAATGATGCAGATCTGCAGGCTCAACTGGAGCAGCAAAAAACACAGCTCGAGCTTGCCACGAAAACGCTTAAAAGGTTGAGTGACCTTTTAAGGGTAAACGGGGTTAACCAGGCAGACTATGATGCTGCGTTAAGTATGGTAAATACTATCCAGGCCAATATGAAAGTGATTAATGCCCAAATCGACAAGACAGTGATCCGTGCTCCGTTTTCCGGAGAACTTGGCATCAGGGTGGTTAGTCCGGGAGCCTATGTTACACCCCAGACATTGCTGGGAAGTATTCACCAGGTCGATAAAGTTAAAATTGACTTCACGGTTCCTGAAACTTTTTCTTCACTTGTCGTCAAAGGGAATAAAGTAAGTATTACGGCAGACGGGTTTCCTGAAAATTTTGAAGCCACCATTTCTGCTATAGAGCCACAGATTAACACGGTATCACGGAATATTAAAGCACGGGCAATGCTCACAAAAGGCATCATTCAGCCGGGCGCATTTGTCAAAGTATCCCTGGCTCAGAAAAGGCAAGGGATCATGGTCCCTTCCAATGCCATCATACCCGAAGCTCTATCCAACCAGGTTGTGGTTGTCCATAAAAACAAGGCAGTTTTCACAAATGTTGGAACAGGACTTAGAAATACCAACCTCGTGGAAATTACCAACGGACTGGTTGCTGGTGATTCTGTAATCATCAGTGGCATGTTGTTTGTACGTCCCGGTGCGGTAGTGGAGGTAAAAAAGGTCAGGTCTGTAAAAGAACTGAATTAGGTGACAGCAGGCATTAAAATGGTTAAATGATTAGTTACGGGTCAATGGTAGTACCTGAGAGAACATCCCGGGATTGTCAATCCAGTTCGCCGGACTTCACAAAATCAGTGACGATTCTGAAATCACAGGTTAAGCAACAGATGAATCAATATTTTCCCTCCGGTGAAAAGGGACAGGTTATCCGGTCTATAAAAACAAGAATGCAAACATGAATATATCCGAACTTTCTCTCAAAAGACCTGTACTTGCAACGGTAATGAGTTTAGCGCTGATCCTGTTCGGGGTGATCGGATTCAATTTTCTGGGCATACGGGAATATCCGGCCATCGACCCTCCATTGGTTACTGTCTTTACTTCTTACGCCGGAGCTAATGCGGACATTATTGAGAGCCAGATAACAGAACCCCTGGAGAAATCTATCAATGGTATTCCCGGAATCAGGACTATCACTTCATCCAGTTCGGTTGGAAGCAGTATGATTTCAGTCGAGTTTAATCTTAGCACGAATCTTGAAGCAGCTGCAAATGATGTGAGGGACAAAGTAAGTCAGGCCGTCAGGAACCTTCCGCAGGATATTGATTCCCCTCCGGTGGTCACAAAGGCCGATGCCAACAGTGATTTTATCATCCTGATGGCAGTACAGAGTCCAAGCAAGGGGATGCTTGAGCTCAGCGATTATGCTGAAAACGTACTGCAGAATAAGTTCCAGACCATACCTGAAGTAAGTTCTGTTTTTATCATCGGGCAAAAACGCCCTGCCATGCGTCTCTGGATTGATCCGGATAAACTGAATGCCTATGGGATCACTTTCAACGATATTACGACTGTCCTCAACAAAGAGAATATTGAAGCACCGTCGGGCAAAATTTATGGTGGTAAAACTGAACTTACAATACGATCCCTTGGTCGGCTTACAACTGAAAAAGATTTCAGGGACCTGATTATCAGGGAAAATACAGCAGGAATTGTAAGGTTGAGTGATCTTGCAAAGGTGGAACTCGGGCCGGAGCAATATGAGGCTTTGTACCGTTTGAACGGAATGTCCGGATTAAGCCTTGCTATCATACCCCAGCCGGGTGCCAATTACATCAACATCTCGGATGAATTCAACAAGCGCCTGGAGGAGATAAAGAAGTCGCAGAAAAATGATATCATTTTTACAACCCTGATTGACAACACCAAAAACGTCCGTAAATCCCTGACTGAAGTAAAAGAGACTTTGTTTATCTCCTTCCTGCTGGTAATCATGGTTATTTTTCTATTCTTCAGAAACTGGATGATCGCACTGAGGCCACTGGTTGACATTCCCATTTCCCTGATCGCAACCTTTTTTGTCATGTACCTTGCCGGATTTTCCATCAATATACTTTCGCTGCTTGGAATAATCCTTGCAACCGGACTGGTTGTTGATGATGGAATTGTAGTGACTGAGAATATTTTCAGAAAATTTGAGGGAGGAATGCACATCCGAAGAGCAGCCCTGGAAGGCAGTAAAGAGATCTTTTTTGCAGTAATCTCTACATCTATAACCCTGGCAATAGTTTTTCTACCCGTATTGTTTCTGCAGGGGTTTGTTGGCAGCCTGTTCCGGGAGTTTGCGGTTGTAGTTGCAAGTGCAGTACTAATATCTGCCTTTGTTTCTCTTACTATTACCCCCGTTCTAAATGTCTACCTGAACAGGAAGCATGCAAGGCATGGATTGTTTTATCAAAAAACGGAACCGTTTTTCCAGGGAATGGAATCCGGGTATAAAATATTGCTTCAAAGGTTTATTAAATCCAGGTATCTTGCCTGGGTGGTTGTTGTGGTTTGTCTTTTACTGACCTTCCTGGTTGGAAGAACGCTGCAGAGTGAACTTGCACCACTGGAGGATAAAAGCAGTGTCCGCTTCCAGCTTTCCGGTCCGGAAGGAGCCAGTTTTGGCTACATGACAAAAGCTGGAGAGGAGTTTAGTAATTACCTGCTCGATTCAATTCCGGAGCGATATTTTTCTTTTGTTGTCATGCCCGGATTCAACAACACAGGTGTCAACAGCGGATTCGGCAGGATTGGACTGGTACCTCCTTCAGAACGGACGAGGTCTCAGAGCGATATCGCGAAAGATATTTCCAAAAAACTGACCCGTTTCAACAACCTTCGAATTTTCCCGGTCGAAGAACAGACTATTTCCGTCGGATTAGGTTCCAGAGGAGCGTTGCCCGTACAATTCGTAATACAGAACCTGGACTTCAGTAAATTGCAGGAAGTGATCCCCAAGTTTCTTGAAACAGCAAGAAATGACCGGACTTTTCAGAATGTTGACGTGAACCTTAAATTCAACAAACCCGAAGTGGACATCATTATCGACAGGATCAAGGCACGTGAACTGGGCCTGACTGTTGCAGACATAACAGGAGTTATGCAGAGTGCATTCAGCGGACGCAGGCTTGCCTATTTTATCATGAATGGACGTCAATACCAGGTAATCAGCCAGGTTGGCCTGAAGGACAGGCAACAGCCGACAGATATTACTAAGTTGTATGTAAGGAATAATATGGGAGAGAATATTGCCCTTTCTGAGGTTATAAAAATCACAACCAATGCCAATCCGCCTTCCATATTCCATTTTAACCGGTACAAATCTGCCACAATATCAGCTTCCCTTGCTGAAGGGAAGACCATTGGAGACGGAGTTTCCGCCATGCAGAACATCGGAGAAAAATTACTGGATGAGAGCTTTCAGACATCCCTAAGCGGACCTTCACGCGATTTTTCTGAAAGTTCCTCCAACACAGCCTTTGCCTTTGTGCTGGCCTTACTGCTTATATATCTTATCCTGGCAGCACAGTTTGAAAGTTTTAAAGATCCTTTCATAATCATGATTACCGTTCCCCTTGCCATGGCCGGGGCCATCCTCTGCCTAAAGATATTCAATCAGACGCTTAACATTTTCTCTGAAATTGGAATGATTACTCTGGTGGGCCTGGTAACCAAGAACGGAATTTTAATTGTGGAATTTGCCAACAAAAAAAGAGAAACAGGAATTTCAAAATACCAGGCAGTCATTGAAGCATCCACCCAACGATTGAGACCAATCTTAATGACCAGCCTGGCCACTTCCCTTGGTGCACTGCCCATTGCCCTAAGCCTCGGAGATGCGGCATCAAGCAGGGTTCCACTGGGCATCGTAATTGTTGGAGGAATCATATTTTCCCTGGTCCTTACCCTCTTTGTGATCCCGGCCATTTACACCTATGTTTCCGGCCATCGTAAAACCAGAGAAGAAGTTGATAATCAGTTCAAATGATACATTCATGAAAAATTTATACCTCTGCCTTCTAATTTTACTGCCGGTGATAGCTGAAGGGCAGCCGGTTCTTTCTCTCAGAAACGCAATCGACTCAACGCTATTGAGCAATTTCGATATAAGAATAGCAGGCAATAATCTGGAGATCAGTAAACTAAATAACACCAGGGGCGTTGCAGGCGGTTTACCATCGCTGAATGCCAATGTTACCGACAATCAATCTGTCAACTATGTCAACCAAAAATTAAACAGCGGGACAGAAATAAAGAAGAGTGGGGCCAATCAAAACAACATGACTTCAAATGTTACTGCCAGTATGTTACTTTACAATGGATTTAAAGTTATGGCCACAAAGGAGCGGCTCAACAGCCTCCAAAAGCAAAGCCAGCTTCAGTTCAACATACAGGTTCAGAATAGTATTGCTTTGGTGATGGCCAAATATTTCGACATAATCCGCCAAAAGGAGTATTACAGGATTATTCAGAGTTCCCTGGAGGTATCCCAGCAGAAACTTGATATCATTTCTGAAAGAAAAAAAGTCGGTATGGCCAATGATGCAGATTATTTGCAGGCGCTGATGGACGTAAACACTGCCCGGCAGGTTTTAAAATCGCAACAGCTTGTTGTTGAGCAGTCCAAAACAGACCTGTTACAACTGATGAGCAGGAAGAATTACTATCAGTACCAGGTTGAAGACAGCATCAAAGTAGACACTTCGATACAACTGGAGGAGGTTTTGTCATTTCTAAGGAAAAATCCTCAGTATTTATCTTCGGAACAACAAATCAGGATCAATGAACAAGTTGTGAAGGAGGTTTCTGCCCTTAGATACCCATCCCTTCGGTTTAATACAGGTTACAATTTTAACAGAAACCAGAGTGAGGCAGGGCTGACACTTCTCAACCAGAACTTTGGCCCCTATGCCGGGCTTTCCATGCAAATCCCATTGTACAACGGAAATACTTACAAGATTCAAAAAGAGACTGCCGAATTCAACCTGAGTAATGCCAGGTTACAGCAGGAAAATTTACTCAACAACCTGACGGCTAATGCGGTAAAAACTTTTGATTCCTACCACACCACCCTGCAACAATTGGAATCCCAAATGGCAACGATTAATTTCTCCCGCAAACTTATCAATGTTGTTATGCAGCGATTCCAGGTAAACCAGGCTACGATACTAGAAATCAAAGCTGCTCAGAACAGCGACGAACTAGCCAATTATCAACTTATCAATCTTAAGTTTGCAGCTAAAATTTCTGAAATTGAACTGAGAAGACTGATGTACCAGTTGGGGAATTAAGAGATCCTCCATAAAAAAAGAACAGGCACCCTGATGGGTGCCTGTTCTTTTTTTATGGAAAGACAGAAATGTCTAGTTGAACAATAATTTAAAGTTCTGATCATTGGAATATTTAGCAAATTCCATATCATTCTGTGCAATTGTTTTGTAGGCAGGATCCTTCTTCATGGCATTAACCAGGGCTTCATACATCTGGTTGGTCTTTGCAGTGCGTGCGAAGACGATAGCTTTCAGATAGGCTACACGACCTGACTCAACAGGAGCTGCATTCAATGTATTCAATGCGCCGTTGTTGTCACCGTTCAAAAGCTGGGCAAGAGCACGATTGGCATAGCTGGCAGATTTCTCATCCAGGTATTTCACGGCTGTATTATAATCTCCCTGTTTGATTTTCAGGATACCCAGGTTTTCCCTAACCTCTTTGCCTGCACCTGAAGCGGCACCAAAAAACACTTCGGCCTTGGACCAATCACCATTCTTAAGTGCGATACATCCCAGGTTGTTCTGAACCACTGGATTTTTCGGATCGAGCTGATCTGCTTTCTGGAAATTATCCGCTGCTGCGGTGAAATCACCCTCGTTCATCTGAACAAGGCCAAGGTTATTGAAACCTCTCCAATCGGAGGAATATATTTTGATGAAACTGGAATAAATAGCCTTTTGTTTCGCTGTTTCATTGGTAAGACTTGCTGCATACAACAACTCAGCCTGGTTTAACTTGGATGGATCTGACGCTGCAAGTGCTGAAATTTCAGCATCAGTTTTGCCAATAAGATTCACGTTGGCGGTAATTTTGGCACGGCGAAGCTGCGGCAAAATTTCATCTGAAACCTTGGTAAAAGCGGAAGAGAGGTTTTTTATTTCGCGTTCACGCACCTCAGGGTCAGTATACATCGCGAGAACACGCAAGATCAGGTCTTTGTCCTGAATGCTCGATTTCTCCATCAGGGCTTTGAAGCCTTCCCAGTCCTCTGGTGTATTCTTTGAGCTCAGGTCTGCTTTAACCTTGCTCTTTTTCAAATCCTTTTCCATTACATTGGTGGCAGAACCTTCTCTTTTGCCGGCAAGTTTGGAGTTGAGATCCAGTTTTCCGTCAGGTGAGGCATAAGCCGAAACTTCAACACCTTTCAATTCTTTTCTCTCAGCATTGTAGGCTTCGGTAATGTATTTGTTCAGGTGTGCGATTTCCGCCTTTGTCAATTCCTTGTTTTTCACTTCAGCACTGTTGATCTTGTAAATGATATCTGCCATGTAGGCCTCCGGAACTATGCGCTGAAACTTATCAATGGTTGGATCATAGATCCCTGTTGTATTCGCTTTCTTTTGCAAACCGATGATTGCCAATGGGCTATTATCGACAAGAGTAGATGTAGCTATGACACCTTTGGCAATTGTTTTTGGAGTAAAATCAAGGGATTTTGCTCCCTGGGTAGCCTTTATGCGAAGTTCAAGATCTGAACGCAGCATTTCCTTGCTGTAAGGAACCGAACCTTTGGAACTGTTGCTGCCACCTGCCTTGTTAGAAATGGCCTTATTGTTGGCTTTCACCTTTTCCCCTTGAAGGATATACGGAGTGTAGGCAGTTTCACCACCTGCATACTTAAGTACAGGAGTTACTGTAAGTGTAGCTTTCTTGCCAAAATACTTTTCAGGAAACTGACTCTGTATAGTTGCATCAACTTTCCCTGCATGTGTCTCGAGAACTTCGGGAATTACAGTGTAATTAACCTTGTCAGCATTTTTCTTCATTGTTTTTAATGAATTACACCCGGTGATCACGAATGCACTCATAACAAAAAGAGCGGGTACGATCAATCTAATTTTCTTCATAAATGATACCTTAAGTAATTAATAGTTGTTATTGATATTTGGAGATTTAAGTACACAAATGTAAAAATTTAAACTAAAGTAGCATAGGGGAAAGTCGTTTATTATTAGGAATCCGGAAGTAAAATCTCCCGCTTAATACCTGTCCAGTTTACGGGTTCTTCAATTAAATTTCTTAGTAAACAATAATGTGATTCAGATTTCACAAAATCGATTCCTGAAGTGTCAATTATCAAAACCGGAAAATCAGTTTGCTGGGAAAAAAAGGTAAAATAACCTTCCCTGATTTTTTTAAGATAATCAGCATCAATAGCCATCTCATATTCCCTTCCCCTTTTCCTGATATTATTTAACAACTGATCTTCAGGCAAATGAAGATAGACAAACAATCCCGGCTTTGGTAACCGTTCATAGATTATATCGAAGAAATTGCGATAAAGATTGTACTCATCCTGTGCCAGTGTGTTTTGGGCAAAGATGAGGGATTTCATAAAATAATAATCCGTAATAGTTTGCTGATGAAACAAATCGCGGTTCGCAAGCTCTTTTTTTAACTGTCCATACCTGTCGGCCAGGAACGAGAGTTCAAGGGGAAAGGAATATTTTTCAGGGTCATTGTAAAATTTCGGCAAGAATGGATTTTCTTCGAATCGTTCAAGAATAAGTTTGGCATCATATTCCTGTGACAACATTCTGGCAAAAGTTGTCTTTCCAGCTCCGATATTTCCCTCAATAACCAGATAATCAATATTCAACATCCCTCAAGATACTATTTTATTCCAATCCTTAAATGTAAAATAAAAATGCCCGCTTCAGGCGGGCATTTTTTTCTATCTGAGAATTTTTATTGTTCCTGATTTGGTTTGCGAAGAGAGTGACTGTGGGAAGGAGTTTTTCTTTCTTCATTTTGTTGCGGATATCTTTCGCCTCTTCCATGATGATCCCTGTCACCACTTCTTTGCTCTCTCTCTACAAAACCTTCCGGTTTTGGCATGAGTGCTTTCATCGAAAGTTTCAGTTTACCAGTTCGTTGTTCAACTTCCAGCAACTTAACTTTTACGATATCACCTACGCTAAGCACATCCTCCGGATTTTCGATTCTTTTCCAATCAAATTCCGAAACGTGCAGCAATCCTTCTTTCCCGGGCATAATTTCTATAAATGCACCAAACTGTACAATTGATTTAACTTTACCCTCATAGATCTCTCCTGGTTCAGGCAAGGCGACGATTGCACGGATCCGGGCAACCGCTGCATCAATGGATGCCTTGTCAGGTGCACTGATTTCAACAATGCCCATGTCATCAACCTCTTCGATCGCTATAGTTGCCTTTGTATCTGCCTGGATCTGCTGGATGATCTTCCCACCTGGTCCAATAACCGGTCCAATCATATCCTTTGGTATGGTCATCTTGACTATACGGGGGACATTTGGCTTGTAATCCGAACGGGGAGTGCTGATCACCTCAAGTATTTTTCCCATGATGTGTTCCCTGCCCTCTTTGGCCTGTTGTAAAGCCTGGGACATCACTTCATAGGATAACCCTTCAACTTTAATGTCCATTTGGGTGGCTGTTATACCTTTTGCCGTCCCTGTAACTTTAAAGTCCATATCACCAAGATGATCATCGTCGCCAAGAATATCTGAAAGAACAGCAAACTTACTGGATTTCTTATCGGTGATCAGACCCATTGCGATACCGGATACCGGGCGTCTCATTTCGATGCCTGCATCCAGCATTGCCATTGTTCCGGCACAAACAGTTGCCATGGATGATGATCCGTTGGATTCAAGGATATCAGAGACAATACGAACGATGTAAGGAAAGCCTTCAGGAATCATGCGCTTCAGTGCACGGTGGGCAAGGTTGCCATGGCCGATTTCCCGACGTGACAATCCTCTTGGAGTTTTGGCTTCTCCTGTACTGAAAGGAGGGAAATTGTAATGCAGCAAAAATCGCTCTTTGCCCTTAAACGTAACGTTATCAATAATTTTTTCGTCCATTTTCGTACCCAGGGTAACACTGCTTAATGACTGGGTTTCACCGCGTGTAAAAATGGAAGAGCCATGTGATCCGGGCAGATAGTCAACCTCACCCCAGATGGCACGAATGTCTGTTGTGGAACGTCCATCCAGGCGGATTCCATCATCAAGGATCATCCGACGCATCGCTTCTTTCTCAACATCGTGGTAATATTTGGATATCAGAGTCTTGTTAACTTCTGAAGACTCTTTGCCGGTGCTGTAGGATTCAACAAAATCTTCCTTTACTTTGGCGAAAGAGCTATAGCGCAGGTGTTTGTCATTGATCAGTGAACGGGCAATCTGGTAAACTTTGTCGTAAGTTTCCTTCCAGACAAGTTCACGCAACACATCATCATTCACTTCGTGGCAATAGGAGCGTTTTACGACACCCAACTCTGCAGCCAGTTCTTCCTGGATGCGGCAGTGAATCTTAATACTGTCGTGTGCAAATTTTATGGCCTCAAGCATTTCTGCTTCTGATACTTCATTCATTTCACCTTCCACCATCATGATGTTGTCGTGAGAAGCACCAACCATGATGTCGATGTCAGCCTCAGACAACTGCTCAGCAGAAGGGTTAATAATAAATGCGCCTTTGATCCTGGCAACTCTGACTTCAGAAATGGGACCATTGAAAGGAATGTTTGACACAGCAATAGCTGCTGAAGCAGCAAGGCCTGCCAATGAATCAGGCATTTCATTCTTTCCCGAGGAAATTAATGTTATCATCACAACTGTCTCTGCGTGATAATCTTCCGGAAAAAGGGGACGCAATGCACGGTCTACAAGACGGGAAATCAATATCTCATCGTCAGATGGACGTGCCTCCCTTTTCATGAAACCTCCGGGGAATCTGCCTACGGCTGAGAATTTCTCACGGTAATCAACCGAAAGAGGCATGAAATCAACGTTTTCTGCTGCTTCAGTGGCAGAAACAACAGTCGCAAGCAACATGGTATCTCCCATCTTAACAACAACAGCACCGTCAGCCTGTTTAGCCAGTTTTCCGGTCTCAATCTGGATTGTATGGCCATCGCCCAGATCAATTGTTTTATTTATTACTCTATACATATCTACTACTATTAAATAATTTTCGTCTCTCAATAATTTGTTTTCAATGGTCAGGATGCCATCATTCATCAAATTACTCTCATTTGGCAGGTCATAGCCATATTATTTCTTTTCCCTGACAATGACCGGAGCCGGCATAATGGTGCAAAAA
>CAZDLO010000112.1:0-10866 GCA_964506325.1 uncultured Tangfeifania sp. | reverse complement strand
AGAGTACTTCCTTGGTAAGGAAGGGGTCACGAGTTCAATTCTCGTCATCGGCTCATTTAGGATATTTTTGAAACTATCCAACTTTTGTAAACCGAAATTTCCAAAGATGAAAAAATCAATTGTCATTTTTTCACTGATTGTTGCGGTTGCCATACTTTCAGTTCAATGCAAAAGCAGCAGCAGCAGTTGTACTTATAAGCCCAAACCTGCAAGGCAAACCAGCATTTGGCAAAAATAATTTAGTTCAGGCAGGGCATTGTTGCTTAACTGGCAGTGTATTTTTACAAAGATACAGCAGTCATTTCGTTTGTTCGGGAATTCCGAATTGGTCTTTCTGTCTAATTTTAACGATGCACCCGGGATGAAAAAGTCTTTTGTATTGTTTTCCCTTTTACTTTCTGCCGCAGTACTTTTTGCCCAATGCAAGAGTTGTGAGTGTGATTATAAACCGAGGCCGGCAAAAAAATCCAAGGTTTGGATAAAGCATTGATTGGTAATTCTGTAAAGTCATGCTGACTTAGAAGCCAGGCAGAATTTTTTGGCCATTACTCTCCTTTCTTTTACGGTCCATTTTTTCCCTATCTATTTCGCTACGTTAACATTTTGTAAAAAGAGACCTATATGCGTCTTAAATTTATTAAGTTAATGAATTATATCCTTAACTTTGCTTTGCTTTTCTATAAAAGGTGTTTTATACTTCTATAATTCTCAAAACGAATAGATTATGTCAAAGATTAAAGTTGGTATTAACGGTTTCGGTCGTATTGGCCGTTTGGTTTTCCGTGCCGCTGTCGAAAGAAATGATGTTGAAGTTGTTGGAATCAACGATCTCATCGATGTGAACTACATGGCTTATATGCTGAAATACGACTCAACACATGGTCGTTTTAAAGGAACAGTTTCGGTTGAAGGAAACTTCCTGGTTGTAAACGGAAATAAAATCCGGGTAACTTCTGAGAAAAATCCTGCTGATCTGAAATGGAATGAAGTTGGAGCTGAATATGTTGTAGAATCCACAGGCCTTTTTCTTGATAAGGAAAAATGCCAGGCTCACCTGGATGCTGGTGCAAAGAAGGTTGTCATGTCTGCTCCTTCCAAAGATGATACACCAATGTTTGTTATGGGTGTAAATCATGGGAAATATTCTTCTGATATGAATTTTGTTTCCAACGCTTCCTGTACAACCAATTGTTTGGCTCCTATCGCCAAAGTTTTACATGATAATTTTGGAATCATTGAAGGTTTGATGACTACCGTTCATGCCACAACTGCTACCCAGAAAACTGTCGATGGTCCTTCCGCAAAAGATTGGAGAGGTGGCCGTGGTGCAGCTCAGAACATCATTCCTTCCTCCACAGGTGCAGCCAAAGCAGTAGGCAAGGTAATACCTGAATTGAATGGTAAACTTACCGGAATGTCTTTCAGGGTTCCTACTCCGGATGTTTCTGTTGTGGACCTTACCTGCCGCCTCGCAAAGCCTGCTTCCTATCAGACAATTTGTGCCGCAATGAAGGCTGCCTCTGAAGGTGAGCTGAAAGGTATTCTTGGTTACACAGAAGATGATGTTGTTTCCACAGACTTCGTTACCGATCCCAGGACTTCAATTTTTGATGCCGGTGCAGGTATTGGCTTGAATGATACTTTTGTGAAAGTGGTTTCATGGTATGATAATGAGTGGGGTTACTCGAATAAAGTCGTTGACCTGATTGCTCACATGTATACGGTTGACCACAAATAATCCAAATACAAAGCAAAAAAAAGGCCCGACAGGGCCTTTTTTTTGCTTTGTATTTGTATGGATCTTATTTCATTTGGCGGTGATTAAACCAAGTGATTTAACTTCATAGCCGGTAGTGTATTCAATGATTGTAAAAGCATCATTTGAATAACCACCCAGTTCCGAAACCCTGGAAAAATGATAGGCCGAATTCAGCAAGCCTTCATTGTTCCCTTGTGGAATGCCATTACTGACATCATCATATTTCTGAAGAGACTGAACGAAGTAAGTCAGTATGTCGTACCCCTGAAATGCAAAAATAGATGGTTCAGAACTGTACTCTGTTTTAAAATTCTCAATGAATGCAGTTACAGCAGGAAAACTGTAATCGACAAATGAGTTGGCGAGATAATGAAGATTTACATTGTGGAGATTCTCTGTTTCAATGCTTTGCATTCGGGTAAATTCCTGGAGCCCCAAAAGAACAACAGGATATTTTTTTGACAATAACGTCAGCCTGTTCATGGCGATGCTTACGTTTACCTCGTTCATTTCAGCCAGGACAAAAATATTTGGTTTGTCTGCCTTTAGCTGTGGCTCAAGAGCTTCAGTGCCCTTTGACCAAAGGTTATAAACCTGAATCTGGCTTTTACCGGCTCCTTTTGCGATGCTTCTTTTTATGACCAGGTCTCGGATCAGTTTTGTATCCTGGCTGCCATTTTCAACTTCGAAAAAGGTAATTTTGTCTCTTTGAAATTCTCTTACAATATAATCTGCAGTTGCTTCAATTCGTCTCTTTCTAACTGGATTTACCTGAAAGTAGAAGGGGTTGGACTTCACAATCCTGTCATCCTGAGACAATGGAGAAACCATTGGGATCCTGTTCTTGGCACTTAACTCAGAAACCAATTTTTGAATCTCAGGATATACCGGCCCAATTATTAAATCGAGTGACAGGAATTCAGGCTTCTTGACAAGTGTCTCTATTTTGGAATTTGGTTTTTCTGTGTCATAAACATACAACTTAGTATTTACTCCGGTTTTTGACAACCTGTCTGCTGCAAGGAGCGCACCCTGGTAAAAGGCAAGGAAGCTGAGAGTCCTGGCGGTGGGTTTAAGACTATCGGTTATAGAGGCCGAGATGGGAAGGTAAAGCCCGATATTAAGTATTTTAGCGTTACTCTTTTCCCCGGGGGGTGAGGAATTCTTTCCGGACGGCTTATTGTCTGAAAAGTCCTCATTTGAATCAATTTCAGCTTTTGATTTTTTGGGAATTAAAACCGATTTGCCAATTTTTAATCCCTCTTTAAGTTCAGGGTTAAACTTCAGGAGCTCTTCTTCATCCACTCCGTATTTAAGCTTCAGCTGGTAATAATTGTCTCCGCTTTTAACAAGGTGTTTGATGAATTTGTTCTCATCCACCCTGGCGGCCTGTGGTCTCTGGTAAGAATGGTCAGGGATTTTGAGTACCATCCCTTTTTTTATTACCCCTGCAATATTCTTGTTATTGGCGAGTACTTCTTCCTGGGTGCAGTCGTATTGTCTGGCAATAGAGTACAATGTCTCTTTTTTCTGCACTGTATGAAGGATGTACCGGAAGTCACCTATGACTACTTTGTCGTAGTTTTTGGCATCCTGTCCTGTGACGGACCAACAGGAAAACAATATCAAAAGGGAAGGAAGGAGGTTTCTGAGCGCAAAACCTTCCGATAGTTTCTTGATCCAATTTGACATTAATAACATCAGGGTTTGATTATAGACCTGTTTTGTAATCACCAAAAACTTTCATGAACTGGACACGCTCAAAATCTGATGGATTGACCGAATTGTCCTGGCTCAATTTACCCCTAAAGTTATCAATTTTTTCATAGTTGTGGCTGACCATCCATTCGGAGGTCTTTTGATTTAATTCCGCAATAAAATCAAAACCCTTTTCGTACAGTGCCGAGGCAACCTGGACAGCATTGCTTCCGGCAAGGATCATTTTTATTGCAGTTTCCCAGTCATGAACCCCTGTTGAGGAAGCGAGATCGCAATTGACACGGTTCGACATCAAGGCAATCCAGCGCAGAGGTAAAAGATAGTCTGTTTTCTGACTCAAAACATTGGATCCATGTATGACCTGTTTGTCTATATCTATGTCAGGGGAATAAAATCTGTTGAAAAGGACAATTCCCTTAACACCGGAGAATGATACATCCCGGATGAGACCTCCAAGGTTGGAGAAATAAGGACTAATCTTGACAGAAACAGGGATGGAGACCTTTTGAGTGACCCTGGTTATGATATCAAAATAAGTGCTTTCATTGTCCTGGCTGCTTTGGGAAAGATTGGTCGGAGAGACAAACATGTTCAGTTCAATGGCATCAGCACCGGCTGATTCAATTTTTTTGGCAAAGAATCCCCATTCCTGCGAGGTAATACAATTGATACTGGCAATCACGGGAATTGAAAGCTGGGCTTTGGCATCCGAAATGAGTTGCAGATAGTTCTTAAGGTTTTCCTTTTTAATTTCCAGGTCATAGTAATCGAGAAACTCAAGATTATTGTCCATCGGCCCCAGTTTGTCAAATTCGTGGGAATATTCAAGGTAAATCTCCTCCTCAAAAACAGATTTCAACACAACTGCACCTGCACCGGCCTTTTCAATGGCTTTTAGATGCTCAATAGAATTGGTAAGGCTGCTGCTGCCGGCAATTACCGGACTTTTTAGGTCTAGCCCAAGATATTTTATACTTAAATCCGGCATGTTAATTGATTTTCGTATCATTTACTTTTTTATTCTGAAGATAAAGGTGCATATTTTCTGCGGCTTTGCGACCGTCTCCCATTGCCAGGATAACAGTTGCACCTCCTCTGACGATATCACCACCAGCAAACATCTCCTCAATGGAAGACTGCATTTTCTCCTCTTCCACAACAATAGTTCCCCATTTGGTGATCTTCAGGTCAGGCAGACAGGATGGAACCAGCGGATTTGGCGAGACACCAACTGCGACGATAACCAGATCCACCTCGAGTTCAAATTCTGAGCCATCGATAGGTATGGGTCTTCTTCTTCCGGATGCATCCGGCTCACCCAGTCCCATCCTGTTAAGGAGCATCCTGTTCACCATCCCTTTCCCGTCCGCAAAATATTCAAGGGGGTTACACAGGTTCATAAATTCCACTCCCTCTTCTTTGGCATGTTTAACTTCCTCAATCCGGGCTGGCATTTCTGCTTCCGAACGGCGGTAAATGATCATTGCCCTTTCTGCACCCAGGCGGAGGGCCGTGCGAACAGAGTCCATGGCCGTATTTCCTCCGCCAATAACGGCGACGTTCTTGCCCTTTATGACCGGCGTATCATTTTTCTCAGAATCGGCACCCATTAGGTTGACCCGCGTCAGGTATTCATTGGAAGAAAGGATCCCGTTGTAATTCTCACCCGGAATATCCATAAATCTGGGAAGACCGGCTCCACTTCCGATAAAGAAAGCCTGATAACCTTCCTCGCGAAGATCCTCAAAGGAGGCCGTCCTGCCCACAATAAAATTGGTCTCAAATTTTACACCCATTTTTTTGAGGTTGTCAAGCTCAAAGTCAACAATTGAATTGGGAAGCCTGAATTCAGGGATTCCGTATTTCAATACGCCGCCAATTTCATGCAAGGCCTCAAAAACAGTAACATCATACCCATTTTTAACCATATCACCTGCAAATGATAGCGCAGCCGGACCTGATCCCACTGTAGCCACCTTTATGCCATTTGGCTCAGCTGTTGATGGAATGTTTGCAGTACCGGATGCCCTCTCAAAATCAGCCGCAAATCTTTCAAGGTGACCAATAGCGACGGATTGCAAATTCATTTTTTCGACGTAAAAGCACCTTGATTCACATTGCTTTTCCTGAGGACAAACTCTTCCGCATACAGCAGGCAATGCGTTCGTTTCCTTTAGTGTTGCTGCAGCTGCCAATATATCACCGTTTTCTATCAGTTTGACAAACTTTGGTATATTGATGTTAACAGGACATCCTTCAATACAGGTTGGTGTTACACAGTCCATGCACCTGGAAGCTTCAAGAGAGGCTTGTTCCGGTGTTATGCCGAGGTTGACTTCCCTGTCCTGGTATTTGACCCGGATTTCGGGTGCCTGCTCCGGCATGTGAACACGTTGAATGGCAGTTCTTTCCTTATTTTTTATTTTAGAACGCAAGGCAGCTCTCCATTCCTGACTGCGTTCATTTTTGAGAAATTCGGGATCTAAAGACATCTTCTTATCGTTATTTTTGAAAATACTTATCGCTGGCGCAAACCTCTTCGGCACGGTAACCGCCAAGGCGCATTAACATCTCATCAAAATTAATCTCATGAGCATCAAATTCAGGACCGTCTACACAGGTAAACCTTGTTTTACCACCAACAGTTACCCTGCAGGCTCCACACATACCGGTTCCGTCAACCATGATGGAATTCAAGCTGGCCTGGGTTGGGATCCCGTATTTCTTGGTGGTGAGGGAGGCAAATTTCATCATTACGGCAGGGCCGATAACAATACATTCATCAATTTTCTCGCGCTGAATCACCTCTTCCATCCCGGCAGTGATTAAGCCCTGTTTGCCATAGGTACCATCGTCTGTCATTATGATTACATCGTCTGACCATCTCCTTATCTGATCCTCCAGGATAATAAGGTCCCTGCTTCTGGCTGCTATCACTGAAACGACCCTGTTGCCGGCTTTTTTAAAGGCTTCAACAATTGGCAGCAAGGGAGCAACACCAACACCTCCTCCACAAGCCAGAATCGTTCCCTTGAGTTCGATGTCAGTCGGTTTTCCAAGGGGACCTACCATGTCCGTAATACATTCTCCAACTTCTAACGCGGCCAATTTGGCGGAACTTACTCCAACAATCTGGACAACAAGCGTTATTGTTCCCTTAACAGGATCTGCATCTGCTATGGTAAGAGGGAAACGCTCTCCATGTTCTCCTATTTTCAGAATTACAAAATTCCCGGCTTTTCTGGAACGCGCAATCTTTGGATTCTCAACTACAAAGCTGACTACCTTGTCAGAGAAATATTCCTTTTCTATTATTCTATTCATTAGGAACTTAATTTTTTTAGGACTTATCGAATTGAAGATCAGAATCTTTAAGGATCTTCTGTAAATTTTGATGCAACTATTTCCTGATATGCATTTTCCCTTTATGATTCTTGTTGTGAATAGTATTCTGATAATTAGCTATTAGAAAAAAACAAAACTGCAGGAGTGATGGTTACCTCCTTCCAAAATGCTAGATCTATACCTGCCAAAATATGCTGGAAAATGAAAAAATCGCTCAAAAGTAGCAAATTCGGTTGATTGATTTTAATCAGACAACCCAAATCAGAAAAATATCACCTAGTTTAAAATATTATTAAATAAGAGTCTATTGCGGGAATCATTCCACTATATTTGTAGTTTGCATTATTCTCATTCATTTTGAGGTACTGCCGGTATTTATAAGGGTTAAAACTTTTTCATAAGCGGGATTGAAAAGATCATTTCAAGGGAGGATCATTGAAAGAAATCCGGAACCCCGGTTGTAAAATCCGGTAATCCGGACCATATACAGGATCAGGAAAATTATAATTACGTAGTAAATGAAAACGCAGAATCAACAGCGTAAAAGTAGGGAGGGTGTTGTATACTCCACTTCAGCCGACTTTAATTATCAATTATCCCAGGATGATGCCATCCGGGAAACCCTTCCACCTTCACAGCAGAATCTGAAAGTTATGCTGGATAAAAAGCAGCGTGCCGGTAAAGTTGTTACGCTGATAACCGGCTTTATCGGGCTGGAAGAAGACCTTGAGGTCCTGGGAAAGAAGCTCAAAACGAAATTTGGAGTAGGGGGGTCTGCCAGGGATGGCGAGATCCTTATACAAGGGGATTTCAGGGATCGCGCCATGGCTCTTCTGGTTGCTGACGGTTACAAGGTAAAGAGGGTAGGGGGTTAGAACATAAGTTAATTATCAATGAATTGAACAAATCGTCAAAAATCTTTGTTGTCGCGCTTACCAAACACCGGAACTTTGGTCATCTCCTTGTGCCATACCTGGCCGAGCAGATACCCGGTGAGCCATACCGGCGATTGCGGAGAAAGGTAAGGCATCATGACCTGAATGATACGGCTTTTCAGTTGTCACCTGAGGAAGTCAGAATTGTCAGGGTTGCTGAACGTTTCAGTGATGAGGCATTGCTACAAAGATTTTCGCCCGGCAAGCCTGCCAATGAATTTCAAAACATCCTAAAAAAGGAGGAGATGAGGCACAAAGTCATCTCATACATTGAAACGGCTTTGTCAGAAATTCTCGAATTATTAAAGATAACCAACATCCCGGTATACCAAAAGCGGGAAAAATACTGCAACCTGTACGAAGAAGATCTTGTTTCGCTATGTTATCATGATACGGGGACAGTTTTCAACTTTATCAGATCTGAGGAGGAGACCCGTTACTTTCTGACGCTACGTAATGGGAGTGAACACTTTTCTTTGTTGAATAAAAGCATTGAAATACTGGTTAACGAGCCTTGCAGGATTTATTACCAGAACAAAATATACTTTTTCGATCATATTTCAGCTTCAAAATTGCTGCCTTTCAGAGAGAAGGAGCACATTTCAATCCCCCAAAAAATGGAGGATCGTTATTACGAAACCTTTATTTTGAATTCGATTAAATCCCAGGAAGTTAACTGTTCGGGATTTGAGATTCGCAATAACATTCCTGAAAAAAAGGTATTTCTCTCCCTCCTGAGAGATCTGGAGGAAAAATTTGTGCTGTCCATGTATTTTACATACAATGGTGTACGGCTGAAATTGAAAGAGGGTCAAAACCGCGTTGTTACACTTCATAAAACGGACAAACACTTCATTTTTGAGACATTCAACCGAGAAGTCAGTTGGGAAAATGAAAAACTGGCGTTTGTGCGGAAACTGGGGGTGAACGGTCCTGCAGACGGGCTCAAACCTGGCATCCTGTTACAGGAAACTGACAGCAACATGTATGATGCTGTTGAGTGGCTGACTACAAATGCCGAAGGGTTAAGGGATTCCGGAATTACTATTTCACAGGCTGAACTTTCCAGTCCTTATTATTTGGGAGGATTTGAACTTTTGGTTAATGTCGAGAACAAAATTGACTGGTTTGATATCGACATGATGATTCGGATCGGTCCATGGAATATTCCCTTTGTCCGCTTTAAAAAGCATATTTTAAGTAGGCTTAGAGAATTCAGATTACCTGACGGAGAGATTTTCATTATTCCTGACACATGGTTTGCCAAGTTTGGCGAGATGCTTTCAATAGGAAAAACAGAAGCCAATAAAATTGTGGTTAAATCCTGTCATATTATGCTGCTGAATGAGGAAATTTTCTCTGTTGACAGCGCATTGAAGGAAAAGATCAGGACAATGGCAGTTGATAGTGTTCAGGTTCAGGAAATACCTGAAAATCTGAATGCTCTGTTAAGAAATTACCAGCACGACGGTTACAACTGGCTCTTCTATCTCTGGCAGAACCGGATGAATGGTTGCCTCGCCGATGATATGGGCCTTGGCAAAACACTTCAGACACTTGTGCTATTACTTAAGTTGAAGAGAAGGCCCGGAATAGAATCTTTTCCTGCATCTGGTTCAAATGGACAGCGGGCTCTTTTTTCGGGAGAGGAACCCGGAGATGCGGAACACCAGCCTGCCAGCCTGATTGTTTGTCCTGTATCCTTGTTGCACAACTGGGAGAATGAGATAAAAAAATTCACCCCGACCCTGAATGTGTACTGCTATTCAGGTGTGAAAAGGCGGGAGAAGTTGGATCTTGCAAAGCTTATTCACCAGAGCGATATCATTCTTACTACCTACGGGACAGTAAGAAATGATGCAGATGTTCTTGGCAAGTTTACTTTTTTTTACCTTATCCTTGATGAGAGCCAGAACATCAAGAATGCTGAATCAAAAAGTTACAGGGCGGTAGTGTCATTGCAGTCAAGACACAGGTTGGTGCTTACGGGAACGCCGATTGAAAACTCCCTTTCAGATTTGTGGTCTCAGTTGAATTTTCTCAATCCGGGACACCTGGGAAGTTTTAAGTTTTTTCGGGAGAAATTTTTGTTACCAATTGAGAAGGAACGCAATCCAGAGGTATCTGCCAGTCTTAACAAGCTGATCGGATCCTTCATTCTGCGAAGAACCAAGGTGCAGGTTGAAGAAGATCTGCCACCAGTAATGGAGGAGACCCTTACCATCCAGATGACTGCCGGCCAATTGGAGTTGTACGAGTCTGAGAAGTCTTCGGTCAGGAATTTTCTGCTGCGAAATATTGATGAGCTGGATCCCAGGAGTACCACTTTTGTGGTATTACAAGCCCTTACAAGGTTAAGGCAGATAGCTATCCATCCGCGACTGACAGACCCGTCTTCAGCCATTGAATCCGGAAAATTTAATGAGATACTCTCCATGCTTGAAATCCTGGTCGCAGAGAATCATAAGATCCTTGTCTTCTCCTCTTTTGTTAAACATCTCAATTTACTTGATGAGGCTTGCAGGAAATTGAAATGGGGCTTTTGCCGTCTGACTGGTCAGACCCTTGACAGAAAATCTGTGATAGAGGAATTTCAGTCTGAAAATGATAAAAATATCTTCCTGATTTCGTTGAAAGCCGGAGGTGTTGGTCTAAATCTTACTGCAGCAGATTATATTTTTATTATTGATCCATGGTGGAACCCGGCATCTGAGATGCAGGCCATCAGCAGGGCACATCGCATCGGCCAGCATAAAAAGGTTTTTGTTTACAGGTTTATCTCGGAAAAGAGCATAGAAGAAAAAATCCAGCTGTTACAGGAAAAGAAAGCTGCCCTGGCAAATGAATTCATAAACAGAAACGATCCGTTTGCAATTTTCGGAAAAGAGGAGCTGATAGAATTCTTTGAATAAACTGATTTCAGACATTACCCTCAAGGTTGTCATAACCTTGAGGGTCTGTGGTCGAAAAACGGCAATTCTCAATTCGATTGATGCTGGCGGGATCCAGTAACGCGAAGACGTCCCGCGGTTTTCACCAGCCATTTCATATATAAAACGAAAAGGACGGATCCGGGCGGATCCATCCTTTTACTAAAACTAACCAAAC
>CAZDLO010000111.1:0-10985 GCA_964506325.1 uncultured Tangfeifania sp. | reverse complement strand
ACCTGAAATGATCGAATTGGTATTCTATGCAGCCTTAAAAAATAAATCAAATAAGCATAAAATTAATAACCATCATGGGGTATTTAAGAATATTGGGGATCGGAAATGCATTGGTTGATATCATCACCTTGCTTAAAGATGACCAGGTAATAAGGTCTCTAAATCTTCCGAGGGGAAGCATGACACTGGTAGACCGGTCGATGTCGGAAAGGATTCAACAGGAGATTTCGGGCGAGAAAAGATTGCTTGTTACCGGAGGTTCTGTAGCCAATGCCATTAATGGGATCGCCAACCTGGAGGTCCCGTGTGGATTTCTGGGGACAGTCGGGCAGGATGAGTTGGGAATTCTGTTTGCAGATGAACAAAAAAATCAGGGCATTCAACCGCTGCTCATACAATCAGTATTGCCTACTGGCCGTGCGGTAGGTTTGGTTGAACCGGATGGCGAACGTACTTTCGCAACTTATCTGGGGGCTGCCTCTGAACTTCATCCGGATGATATAACTTCAGAACGGCTGGAAGGATTTGATATCTTCTTTATCGAGGGATACCTGGTTTACAACCATTCGCTGATAATGGCAGCAGCATCTGCGGCAAAAAGTGCAGGATTGACTGTAGCACTTGACCTGGCAAGCTATAACGTGGTGGAGGCAAACCGTGATATATTGAATGAACTGGTGAAAACCTATGTTGACATTGTTTTTGCCAATGAAGAGGAGGCGGTTGCATTTACCGGACTGCAACCACTCGAGGCGGTCGAAAGCCTTGCCGGACTTTGTGATATTGCCATTGTCAAGATTGGTAAGGAGGGTGCCTACATTCAACAGGGATTCAGCAGGATACTGGTCCCTGCAGCCGGAGATCTTGTCGTTGATACGACAGGGGCAGGCGATTTCTTCGCTGCAGGCTTTCTCTCCGGGGTGGCAAAGGGTTATAACCTTGAAAAGAGCGGGAAACTGGGGGCTTTACTTGCCTCCAGGGTAATCCGTGTGCCTGGTGCCAAGCTCGATGAATCAGCGTGGACAGAAATCAGGAAACTTGAGCAGACACTTTAGCAACTACTGTTTTTCGATTCAGGTCGGAGAAACCCCAAAGGTGTTGTTTCAGATGCACGTGCTGGTAAATGCCGTTTGCGGCATTTCCTTAAAGAGGCTGTATCTTAGCAGAGAATGTTTTACAAACTGATAGATCAGGAATCCAAATTATTTTGGTAACCGATATTTTTTAAAATTTAAATCTTTATGGCCAAAATTAACTGGAAACCCGGCAACATGATCTACCCCCTGCCTGCAGCATTGATCAGTTGCGGGTCGACACCGGAAGAATACAACCTGATCACGGTATCCTGGCTCGGAACCATCTGTACAGATCCGCCCATGTGCTACATTTCAGTAAGGCCGGGACGGCATTCTTCCGGGATCATTAAAAAGAACGGAGAATTTGTCATCAATCTGACCACAAGGGCCATGGCGGAAGTCACCGATTGGTGCGGGGTAAAATCCGGACGCGACCACAAAAAATTCCAGGAAACAGGTCTCACTGCACTTCCGGGTACTGTGGTAAATTGCCCGGTGGTTGCTGAATCACCAATCAGCATTGAATGCAGGGTTGTTGAAGTAAAGGAGCTTGGAACACACGATATGTTCATCGCAAATGTTGTAAACATTGTTGCTGACGACCGGTATATCAATCCGGAGAGCGGGGCTATGAGCCTTGAAAGCGCCGGGTTAATAGCTTACTCTCACGGTAATTATTACGAAATGGGCAAGAAAATTGGGAAATTCGGCTGGAGTGTAATGAAAGAAAAAACCAGGCGAAAGATAAAAACCAGGAATGCAACTTGAGAATTAATGATGGCTGAAGCTGTTATGATCCTTCTGTTTTTCACTTCCTTTGCAAACAGAGATTTAATCAAAAAAGTATATCAAACACAATGCAGAAATTATCAATTGCCGGGATATTGATCCTGGCCGGTTTAATTACAATCAATATGAAGAATGACAATACCGGAGCCAACCCGTTGCTGACGGAATGGAAAACGAAACATGAGACGCCACCTTTCAATGAAATCAGAAATGAACACTTTTTGCCGGCCATCGATCAGTTGCTGGCAGATGCGAAAACAGAGGTTGATGCCATCATTAACAATCCTGAAACACCTACTTTCAACAATACCATCCTGGCTCTTGAGGAATCCGGCAAGAAACTTTCCAGGGCAACCACGATCCTTTTTAATCTGAACTCGGCAGAGACCGATGAAATAATCCAGACGATTACCAGGGAGGTATCACCAAAATTGTCGGCCTACCAGAACTATGTATCACTGAATGAAAAATTATTTCAAAGAGTCAAAACGGTTAATGACCGCAAAGCACAATATAACCTGGATGCTGAGAGCCTCAAGTTGCTGGATGACAGTTACAAGGGTTTTGTTCGTAGCGGTGCCAACCTGGAAGGCTCAGCCAAGGAACGGTTTGCACAAATCAATACTGAACTGTCAGAACTAAGTCTCAAATTTGGAGAGAATGTTTTGGCGGAGACCAATGCTTACCAGTTGTTGATTACAGATAAGAATGACCTTTCAGGGCTTCCTGAAAGTGAGATTGAAGCAGCAGCGCAACTCGCACAATCAAAGAAGAAAGAGGGTTGGATGTTTAATTTGCAGGGACCGGGGTATATTGCCTTCATGAAATTTGCCGCAAAAAGGAAACTGCGTGAAGAGATGTACAAAGCATATAATTCGCGTGCTTTTCACAAAAATGACCACAACAACGAGGAAATCATCCGCAAAATTGTCAACCTTAGGCTTGAGCGGGCAAAATTGCTTGGTTACCAAAATCATTCCGCTTACGTTCTGGAGGAGAGGATGGCAGAAAATCCCGGGAAAGTAAATGCTTTCCTGAACCAGCTTCATGAAGCCTCCAGGCCATCTGCCCTGCAGGATCTTGCAGATGTAACACGTTATGCCAAAGATCATGGATTCAATGACAAGCTGGACCGATGGGATTGGAGTTACTGGTCTGAGAAACTGAAAAATGAACGGTACGGCTTTGACGAGCAGGAAGTTAAGCCCTATTTTAAGCTTGAGAATGTCATCACGGGTATTTTTGACCTCGCCAACAGGCTTTATGGAATATCCTTCAGGCATAGTCCTGCTATCCAGGTTTACCATCCAGATGTCAAAGCTTATGAAGTGTTTGATAAAAACGGAACTTTCCTTTCCATCCTTTACCTCGATTTCTTTCCCAGGGACGGGAAAAGAGGTGGCGCATGGATGACTGAATACCGTGGTCAAAGCAACCTGACGGGTAAAAATGTCCGTCCCTTTGTTTCCATCGTAACCAATTTTACCAAACCGACAGATACCAAGCCATCACTGCTGACATTTTACGAGGTGTCAACTTTTCTGCACGAATTTGGCCACGGGCTGCATGGAATGCTCGCCAATACTGTTTATGAGGGTCTCTCCGGGACTGCTGTTTACCGCGATTTTGTCGAACTTCCTTCGCAGATCATGGAAAACTGGGCCATTGAAAAGGAGTTCCTTGATATGTTTGCGACACATTATCAAACCGGGGAAAAGATTCCTTCAGAATTGGTGCAAAAGTTGATTAAATCTAAAAATTTCCTGGCCGGAACCCAAAGTGAACGTCAACTGAGTTTTGGGATGAACGACATGGCCTGGCATTCAATTACACAGCCGTTTTTGGGGAATGTAGCTGATTTTGAAAAAGTTGCACTTTCGGCTACAGATATTTTCCCGTCCCTGGAGGGATATTGTATAAGCACCTCGTTCTCACATATCTTCGCAGGTGGTTATGCCGCAGGTTATTACGGATATAAATGGGCCGAGGTTCTGGATGCTGATGCCTTTTCTGTTTTTAAAAATAATGGAATCTTTGACCGGGCTACAGCCGATTCTTTCCGGAAGAATATCCTGGAGAAAGGCGGAACGGCCCATCCGATGGTTTTATACAAAGCTTTTCGTGGTCAGGAGCCTTCGATAACTCCATTACTTGAACGGGAGGGACTTGTCAAGAAATAAAAATATATGAACCCGGCACAAGAATTGATAACAAACCAAATGTTAGTATGGTCTCAAAATCGTTAAAAAAATTTATCTACCTGTCAATCTTTGCCGCTGTGATGACCATAAGCCTCAAAGGAACTGCCTACTGGATCACCGGGTCAGTTGGTTTGTTATCTGATGCTCTTGAGTCTTGTGTCAACCTGCTGGCAGCACTGATAGCACTGGTTGTTCTGAATATTGCAGAAAAACCAGCTGATGATGACCATGCTTTTGGACATACAAAGGCCGAATACTTTTCCAGTGCGATTGAGGGAGGCCTGATTATCGTGGCTGCCTGCAGCATCGTGTGGACTGCGTATCCAAGATTGCTGGACCCTCAGCCCCTCGAAAATATGGGCTTAGGATTGCTGGTGTCGCTGTTTGCCTCCTTGATTAACCTGGTAGTTGCTTTCGTGCTTCTTCGCGAGGGGAAAAGGAGTCATTCTATCACACTTTTAGCTGATGGCAAGCATCTTATGACAGATGTTTGGACATCAGTTGGTGTACTTTTCGCCATCGGACTGGTAAAACTGACGGGATGGCTGATACTGGACCCTGTAATTGCAATGCTGGTGGCGCTTAATATTGTGTGGACTGGTTACCGTTTGATGCACCAGTCTGCCAGGGGCCTTATCGATACGGCAATCCCAAGTGAAGAAAGGCAACAGATAGAGGAGATCTTTGATCACTACCGTGGAAATGGAATTGAATTCCATTCCCTGATGACCAGGCAGGCCGGTCAACGAAAATTTGTTTCGGTTCATATACTTGTTCCGGGAGATTGGACCGTTCAGAAAGGCCACGATCTTCTGGAAATAATTGAAGCCCGGGTGCGTGATCATTTCCCGTTTCCGGTAACGGTCTTCACCCACCTTGAACCTGTCGAAGACCCGGTTTCACACAGTGACATTGGAATAGACAGGTTATAACCGGTTCAAACTATTTTTCTATTTTTGCACTTCACAAACAGGAAGACCATGTTAGAAAGGATTAAGGAACTTCAAAAGGAAATCGAGGAGATTGCAGTTAAATCGGCGGATGAGCTCGAGGATTTGAGGATAAAATACCTCAGCAAAAAAGGTGAGATTTCTAAATTGATTGAAGATTTCAGAACAGTGGCTCCCGATCAGAAAAAGGAGATCGGTCAGGCTGTAAATACCCTGAAGAATTTTGCACTTGAAAAAATAAAAATTCTGAAGGATGCCATGGATGAGCAAACTTCAGAGAATATAAAGCTTGACCTTTCCCTTCCGGGGGATCCCATGAAGGCAGGAACACGCCATCCTATTTCAATAGTCAAAAACGAAATACTTGAGATTTTTAAAAGGTTGGGTTTCGTTGTGTCAGAAGGGCCTGAAATTGAAGATGACTGGCACGTTTTTTCTGCCTTGAATTTTGCAGAGGAACACCCTGCCCGTGATATGCAGGATACCTTTTTTATCAGCAAGAATCCGGACATTCTCCTGCGGACACATACGTCCTCCGTTCAGGTGCACGATATGGAGACGTCAAAACCTCCGATCCGCACGGTGACACCTGGAAGGGTATTCCGGAATGAAGCCATTTCCTACCGTGCACATTGCATGTTCCACCAGGTAGAAGGCCTGTACATCGACCAGGATGTTTCCTTCGCAGACCTGAAACAAACGCTGCTCTATTTTGCCAAAGAACTATTTGGCGAAAAAACAGAGATCCGCATGAGGCCGTCTTACTTCCCATTTACGGAACCTTCTGCTGAAGTGGACGTGTCCTGTTCCATTTGTGGTGGAAAGGGTTGTAACGTCTGCAAATACAGCGGGTGGCTTGAAATACTGGGCTGTGGCATGGTAGACCCTAATGTTTTGGAAGCGTCCGGCATTGACAGTAAAAAATACACCGGATTTGCCTTTGGAATGGGAATTGAACGCATTGCCATGCTGAAATTCGGCATCAATGACCTTCGTCTTTATTTCGAAAATGATGTACGTTTCCTGAATCAGTTTGAAGCTGCAAACTAAAGAAGGCTAAAGGCTAAAGTTGGATTGATGCATGCAAGGATTCCCCTGAGGCTTTTTTGATTATTTTCCAGGTTCCAGTTGTGAGGAATAACAGGTTATTTGAATATAATTCAGTAACTTATTATTAGAAAATCTTAGTATCATACGAGATCAGGGAAATAGAAATAATCGTCAGGAAAGGCTTTTTATTTTTCCCGTGAATACTATTCAACGGGTAAGAAATCTCCCTAAAGTAAAAGAATATGATGATATCTGCTGGCAGATACTTAAATCTTCCTCTTCCTGCGGATCGAATTATACTGAAGCTCAGGGGGCAGTTTCACGTGCTGTTTTTTCGAATAAAATTGGCATAGTTCTGAAGGAAATCAGGGAGTCAAGTTATTGTATCAGATTGATCATCCCTACAACTGAAAAAAGTGACCATGGGATCAAACTAAAGACAGCACCACGGAATTAGTGAAAATCCCTGGTTGTACATGTTCTAAAACCTCTCTCCAAAGATGATTTTTCGGATTCACATCTCAGTAGTCCTTACTTTAGCACTTAGCCTTTATCCTTTAGCCTTCTTCAGAGCGTCTTCGCTACTTCAACCTGCTCAAATGCCTCAATGAAGTCACCTTCGTGCAGATCGTTGTAGTTTTGGATATTCAGACCGCACTCATAGCCTTTGGCGACTTCCTTGACATCATCCTTGAACCGTTTGAGTGATTCCAGTTCGCCGGTGAATACCACAATGCCATCGCGGATCAGGCGCACCTTGGAATTACGAATGATCTTGCCATCCCGTACGATACAGCCGGCAATGGTTCCAACCTTGGTAATCTTGAATACTGTAAGAATCTCTGCCGTTCCTTTGATCTCTTCCTTGATTTCAGGTGCAAGCATTCCTTCCATTGCCGATTTGATCTCATTGATCGCATCGTAGATGATGGAATAGAGACGGATGTCAATTTCCTCTTTCTCGGCAAGTTTCCTGGCACTCATGGAAGGCCTCACCTGGAATCCTACTATGATTGCATTGGATGCTGAAGCCAGCATGATGTCTGATTCGGTAATCTGACCGACAGCTTTGTGAATTACATTGACCTGAATCTCTGTCGTTGACAGTTTTATCAATGAATCTGACAAGGCCTCGATAGATCCGTCTACGTCTCCCTTGACAATGATGTTCAGCTCCTGGAAGTTGCCTATAGCGATCCTACGGCCAATTTCATCGAGGGTAATGTGTTTCTGAGTTCTCAGCCCCTGCTCACGCTGCAGCTGCTCACGCTTGTTGGCAATTTGCCGCGCTTCACGTTCGCTCTCCATCACGTTAAACTTATCACCGGCCTGGGGAGCTCCGTTCAATCCGAGGATTAACACTGGTTCTGCAGGACCGACGCTTTCTACGCGCTGGTTACGTTCGTTGAACATGGCTTTTATATGGCCGAAGTGCGGTCCGGCCAGGATTACATCCCCGACCTTGAGGGTTCCTGACTGTACAAGGATCGTTGCCACATATCCGCGGCCTTTGTCGAGGGTGGATTCAATAACTGATCCGTTGGCACGTTTATTGGGATTTGCCTTGAGGTCAAGCATTTCAGCTTCCAGCAATACTTTTTCCAGTAGTTCAGCGACTCCAACACCAGATTTGGCTGAAATGTCGTGACTCTGATATTTACCACCCCAGCTTTCGACAAGGTAATTCATGTTGGCAAGCTGGTGTTTTATCTTTTCCGGATCTGCCGTGTGTTTGTCTACCTTGTTGATTGCGAATACGATAGGTACACCTGCGGCAGAAGCATGGTTGATAGCTTCCACGGTCTGAGGCATAACGTCGTCGTCTGCAGCAACAATGATGATGGCAATATCAGTTACCTGTGCTCCACGTGCACGCATTGCTGTAAATGCTTCGTGACCAGGAGTATCCAGGAAAGTTATCTTCTTTCCACCATCCAGTGATACATTGTATGCACCGATATGCTGAGTGATACCACCCGCTTCACCGGCGATAACATTTGCTTTTCGGATGTAGTCGAGCAGGGAGGTCTTACCGTGGTCAACGTGACCCATAACCGTGACAATTGGTGGCCTGGGTTTAAGATCTTCTTCAGAATCCTTCTCCTCCAGTATTGCCTCCTGTACTTCTACAGAAATAAATTCCACTTTATAGCCAAACTCATCCGCTACCACTGACATTGTTTCTGCATCCAGCCGCTGATTGATGGAAACAAAGAGTCCCAGGGACATACAGGTTGCAATAACCTGTGTCGGGTTTACGTCCATCATGCTGGCAAGTTCACTTACAGAAACGAACTCGGTAACTTTGATGATATTCCTGTCAATTTCGGCTTGTGCACTCTCTTCGGCCATTTTTTCGGTAAATGCCAGTCTCTTGTCACGCCGGTGTTTTGATCCCCGGGTTTTCTGACTCTTTGTGGTCAGACGAGCCAGTGTTTCTTTTACCTGCTTTTGTACGTCTTCTTCATTGACCTCTTTCTTCAGCGGTAATTTTTTCTTGACAACAAGAGAACTTTTCTTCTTGATGGTACTCTTTTCAACTTCCTTATCCTTTTTGTCCTTTGGTTCATCAGCCCGTTTCTCGATATTCAGCGGAACACGTTCTTTGGTATCCTTGGTTACACGTTTCCTTTTTTTCTTGCGAAGGGAGCGGTCTTCATCACGTAAAACAATGCCTTTTTTCAATGCCTCGCTGGGCAAATCAATTTTCCCGACGACTTTCGGCCCGGATAAAATTTCCCTGGTATGTTTAAATATTTCTTCGGGAACATCCACCAGGTCAGGAAATATTTCTTCCAGCGGGTCTTCACGGTGCTTTCCTTCGCGTCCCGGTTTGACTGGTTTTCCTTCAGCTGCTTTGGATATATGCTTTTTCTTGGTAAGGACGGCCTCCTTTTTGGTTTTATCCGCTGCAATGGCCGAAAGATCAATTTTGCCTACAATATTTATGTTCGATTCCAGTTGTGTGACATTTGAAATCAGTTCTGGCGCACTTTCTTCCCTTGCCTTCTCCGAGGAAGAGTTTACCTCCGCTTCTTTTGGCTCAGCACCTGATACTTCTGTCTGTTTTTCAGTGGCTTTTTTCTGTTCGGCCGCTGTTGGAGTTGAATCTGATTCCTGTTCCGCAGATTGGACTGCCTTCACCGGAGGAGCAACAGGTTCTGAAGCTTTGGGTTTTGCAGAAAGACTTTCCAGATCAACCGTTCCGACAACTTTAATGGCTGGTTTTTCGGGCAGTGGAGTTTGCGTGATCTCCGGTTTTTGTGTCTTTACCTGGGGTTCATGGTGTTTGCCCTCTGTTGAATGGTGCAGACTATTGTCCTTGACACTAAAGGAATCATCTTCATATTCCTCTGCCTGCACTTTGTGATCATGCGGGTGAACATCTTCGATGGTAACAGTATCTCTTTTCAGACGTCCGGGGCGGTGCATATCAGCCTCAACTTTGGCATCATGATCCTTTCGAAACTGTTTTTCGAGAAGCGCCTGGGCATCAGCATCAATCTTTGCGTTGGGATCAGGGGTCATTTTGATCCCCTGCTTATTCAGAAACTCTACTATAGTAGCGATTCCCACGTTAAGATCACGTGCTATTTTACTTAACCTTGATACTTTGTTCCCTGTATCCATAGTTTGCCAAACAGTTTAATTTGCTTTATCTCTTCCGGTTGAATGAACGTCTGACAATTATTGTTCAAATTCGGACTTCAGTATGCGTAAGACTTCGTCGATTGTTTCCTCTTCGAAATCAGTACGTTTAATCAGCTCCTCACGTGTAAGGTTGAGCACATTTCTGGCAGTATCACATCCTATCGCCTTGAGACCGTCAAGTACCCAATCGTCGATTTCGTCTGCAAATTCTTCCAGAGACACATCTTCCTCATCTGCAATTTCTCGGTCACGGTAAACATCGATGTCATACCCGGTAAGCTGGCTGGCAAGTTTAATATTCAATCCGCCTTTGCCAATAGCAAGTGATACCTCTTCAGGTTTAAGGAACACCTCGACCCTGTTCTCGTTGCCATAAATCTTTATGGAGGAGATTTTAGCCGGATTGAGTGCCCTTTGTATGTACAATTGATTGTTGTTGGTGAAATTGATCACGTCAATATTTTCATTGCGCAACTCCCTGACAATGCCATGTATGCGGGAACCTTTCATTCCAACACAAGCACCGACCGGATCAATTCGGTCATCGTAGGATTCAACGGCTACTTTGGCCCGTTCTCCGGGAATCCTAACAATTTTCTTGATGGTGATAAGCCCGTCGGAAATCTCCGGAACCTCCAGCTCGAAAAGTCGTTCAAGGAAAACAGGGGAAATGCGGGACAAAATAATATACGGACTGTTGTTCCTCATTTCTACTTTGATCACAACGGCACGTACACTGTCACCTTTTCTGAAGAAGTCGGATGGAATCTGTTCTGTTTTTGGAAGAATAAGTTCATTCCCTTCATCATCAAGCAGCAAAAGTTCCTTTTTCCAGATCTGGTAAACCTCACCAGTGACGATTTCTCCAATTCTGGCTTTGTATTTTTGGTATATGTTGTCTTTCTCAAGTTCCAGAATTCTGGAAGCAAGATTCTGCCGCAAATTTAAAATAGCCCTTCTGCCAAAATCACTGAAGCGGATGGTGTCTGTGAATTCCTCACCCAGTTCGTAATCTCCATCGTTGACATTGGCCGATGAAATGGCAATCTCAGTATTTAAGTCTGTTAGATCAGCGTCTTCCACAACTGTGCGGTTGCGATATATCTCGAAGTCTCCTTTGTCGGGGTTTATAATGACATCAAAATTCTCGTCCGTGCCGAATTGTTTTTGAATAACACTTCTGAACGCATCTTCCAATACGCTCATCATGGTTGCACGATCGATGTTTTTCAGGTCTTTAAATTCCGAAAACGTGTCAATCAGATTGA
>CAZDLO010000110.1:0-11154 GCA_964506325.1 uncultured Tangfeifania sp. | reverse complement strand
CCTGACTTTAAGATCAGAAACAGCATTGACATTTTTCAGGAAGGATTCATCCTTTACTTTCCATGCCAGTGCGGCGGCAGGTAAAAGGCCCCATCTTGTACCGCTTGAAAACCTGGAGGACCCGTCATCACGGATGGTGACAGTCAGCAGGTAACGCTCCATGAAAGTATAGTTCAAACGGCCGAAGAAGGAGATCAGGTAGTTCTCATTGACAAATTTTGTATTGTTGTCTGATACCTGTGTGCCATCACCATTGCTTGAGAAAGAGTATCCGTCCTTGTAAAAGTGCTGCCATGAATAACCGGCTGTTGCATCGATCCTGCTCTTTATGGAGACAATCTCTTTTACGTAATTGAGGTAGAAATCGAGCAGTTGTGATTTGCCAACCTGTGAATAGTTGCTTTTACGGCCTATTCCGTTTCTGTAGGTGAATGCTGCATCGCTGGTGGCATTGTTGTGCCCTGTAGTTGAAAAATAGTCGTAACCCACATTTAGGTTAGCCCTTAATTCAGGCAGAAAATGGAATTTGTAATCGAACTGGGCATTTCCAAGACTGCGGTAAACTTGTGACCTGTTGTCTGTCTGGTACAGTAAAGCAACCGGGTTAGCCACGCCGATCGGGTTCGGACTGCCATTCGGATCCATGGTACCATCTGCCAGAACATCTGACAGGTTGATCCATGTATTATAACCACCATACTTGGTATTGCTGTTGTATACCGGTTGTGTTGGATCATAGGCAACCGCAGAACCAACTGCACCCTGATCTCCAAAATTTTGCGTGGTGTAACTGCCTTTCAGGTTAACACTAACTTTCAGGTGGTTATCGAAGAAAGTCGGATCCACGCCCAGCGTGAAGGTTTCACGCTCCATGTTTGTGGTTTTCAGAATACCATCCTGGTTCGTATAACCAATGGAAGCACGGTAAGGCATGGTTTTAACACCTCCACTCATGCTGAAATTATGATCCTGTGTCAAAGCCGTATGATAAATCTCCTTTTGCCAGTTGGTGTTCTGCGTACCCAGGCGATTCAGACTGCCCAGATTCAGGCCGACAGCATTCCTGGAAGCGAGATCCAGTGCCATGGTCCTGAATTCATCTCCTGAAAATACATCAACATAAGCAGGAACAGTATTGACCGCGAAAGAGCCATTGTAATCAATCTTCATTGGTTTACCGGCAATTCCCTTCTTGGTTGTAATTAGAATTACACCGTTTGAAGCCCTTGAACCATAGATTGCTGTGGCAGAAGCGTCTTTCAGTACGGTGAATGTTTCAATGTCATTGGGATTGATGGTTGCGAGCGGGTTGGCAACACCGGAAATTCCGGAGTTACTTACCGGGAAACCATCGATGATGATCAAAGGATCGTTGCTGGCAGACATGGAAGAACCTCCCCTGATGCGGATAGTTGAGCCGGCACCCGGAGCACCTCCGGCAGAGGTAATCACTGTTCCTGCACTTTTACCTACGATGAGGTCCTGGGGAGAAGTAATTCCTCCCTTGATGAAATCCTTGGAACTTACGGTACTTACCGCACCGGTAGCATCATTTTTCTTGACTGTACCGTAACCGATTACTATAACTTCTTCCAATCCCTGTGTCTGCGGACTGAGGGCAACGTTGTAGGTTGCCTGCTGAGATACCGTAATTGTTTGTGAGACATAACCGACAAAAGAGAACAACAGTTTCTGTCCGGGTGTTACCTTAAGGGAAAACTTTCCGTCAAAATCTGTAGCGACCCCGTTGGTAGTTCCTTCCACCTGGACAGTCACACCGATCAGCGGTTCTTTGTTTGAAGCATCCGAAACAGTTCCGGAGATTGATTTTTCCTGTGCAAATGCAGGTAAGGTCATCACTGCTAGAAGGAAAAACCAAAGCATCTTCGTCTTTGCTAATTCAAATTTCATGTGAATCAAATTATGGGTTCATAAATCATGGTTAAAGATTTTAATGCATTATGCATCATTTTAAATCGTAAGAACGTTGGAAATCAGTTTGTTAGCCACTAAAACCTTTAAATCTCGCCATTTCTGGAGCACAAATAAAGATAAATTAACATTCAATTAAACTGATAATTCAACGGGTTTGGCTAAAATTGTTATGCAAACGTTTGCGGTTACGTTTGCGTCAATAATGTTTTACAACATGTTTTTTTTTGAGCTTGAAAATTCTCTCAAAGCTTCGATCAATTAAGACAACAATTCAGACATAAAAATGTTTGAAAATTGATTAACTTGCAGCGAAGAAATAACCAAACATTCCCTTGTCTTCATGAGTAGTCCGGTTACAATTAAAGACATCGCCAAGGCATTAAACATATCTGCATCAACGGTTTCCAGGGCCCTGAAGGATCACCCCGATATCAGCAGGGAGACAAAAAATGCGGTCAATGAGCTTGCTGTCAGGCTAAAATATAAACCAAATGCTGTTGCACTCTCCCTCAAGAACAGCAGGACCAATACCATTGGTGTAATCATTCCGGAAGTGGTTCACTATTTTTTCTCCTCAGTCATAAGTGGTATTGAGGACGTAGCGTATGATGCAGGGTATAATGTTATGGTTTGCCAGTCCAATGAACGATTTGCCCGGGAGGTCATCAACACCCAGGCACTGGAATCCAACCGGGTGGAGGGTGCTCTTGTATCCATTTCCAAAGAGACGAGCGAATATGCCCACCTGACCAATCTGGAGGACAACGGCATTCCGGTGGTATATTTTGACAGGGCTCCGGAAGGGATGGAGGTGGACAAGGTCATCATCGACGACCGCAAAGCCGCCTACAACGCCACTGCTCACCTCATTGACACCGGATGCAGGCGTATAGCCCATCTTGCTGCTTCCGTAACCCTTGGCATTGGCCTTCAACGCCTGGAAGGTTATAAACAGGCACTTAAGGATCATTGGATTCCCTTGAACGAAGAATGGGTCATTGTTGCCGACTCCTTCGAATTAGCCGGTGATGCCACCCGAAACCTGATGCATCTGCCCTCACCGCCTGATGCCATCTTCGCCGTTAACGACATGACAGCGGCAGGGGCAATGAAGACATTGCAACGCATGTCAATAGCCATCCCACAGCAGGTAGCCGTCCTGGGATTCTCCGCCGGGCTCTTTTCGGATATTACCACACCAACACTTAGTTCTGTCGACCAGCACGGGTATGAAATGGGTGTTGAATCTGCCAAACTACTTCTGAAACGGATCGAAAAACCTGCAGAAGGCAGGCACATAACACATTACATAGATACAAACCTGGTGCTGCGCGAATCAACAAAAAGAAAAATCTAACCTTTAAAAATTAAAAAACAGTTAAAATTGTTTTTTAATTAATTCTTTTTATACGTTTGTACCGGAAATTATTTGTTTAGTCCTCCCTTGAGTCCAGTCCGTCCGGACCGGAATTGTACCTTTAATGTTTTTTGCCGTTTTGGATTTCGATCCTTTGTTTATCCAACAGGTCGATGGTTCTGCTATCAGGTTCAGTTTCACAATTTCCTCCAGCAAACCCGTCCTGCCTATAAAAGTATCTTGTTATGGCAAAAAAACCAATTTTATCGTTTTGGCAGATCTGGAACATGAGTTTTGGATTTCTTGGGGTACAGATCGGCTATTCGCTTCAGAATGGAAATACCAGCAGAATCCTTGCTGCGCTAGGTTCTGACGTAGGCCATCTGAGCTATTTCTGGCTCGCTGCACCCCTGGCCGGATTGATTGTTCAGCCTATCATCGGGCTCTCCAGCGACAAAACCTGGACCAGGCTTGGGAGGAGAATCCCATTCATACTCGTAGGAGCCATTGTATCTGCCCTGGCCATGTTTTTCATGCCTAACTCCGAATTTTTTGCACACCTGGTACCCCCGCTTTTCTTTGGTGCGGCCATGTTGTTGCTGATGGACACCTCCTTCAATGTTACCATGCAACCTTTCCGGTCACTCGTGGGCGACATGGTTTCTGAGGAACAGCGTAACATCGGATTTTCCATCCAGGCTTTCCTCATCAATGCAGGAGCGGTCGTCGGATCAATTTTGCCTTTCCTATTAACCTGGCTGGGCGTATCAAACGTACCCGCTCCCGGGGAGAAAGTAGCTTCAACGGTAATCTGGGCCTTCTATTTCGGTGGAGGAGCCCTCCTGCTGACAGTGCTCTGGACCGCTTTTACCACCAAAGAATATTCCCCGGAGGAGTATGCGCACTACCACAACATTGATAAGGAGGATCAAAAGAAAAGCTCCTTCCTGAGTTTGCTGAAGGATACACCAAAGACGATGCTTCAACTTGCCTTCGTTCAGTTTTTCTCCTGGTTTTCATTGTTCCTGATGTGGGTTTATACCACTCCTGCCATAGCCCAGAATGTCTGGAATACGGCTCCCGGAGATTCTACCTCATCCGGATTCAATGAGGCAGGAAACTGGGTCGGAGTCATATTCGCCGTTTACAGCCTCTTTGGTGCCTTGTTTTCAATGGTGATGGCACGCCTGGCCACAAAGTTTGGAAGAAAACCTGTCTACCTATCTTCTTTGGTTGCCGGTGGACTCGGACTTTTGTCCATGGTATTTGTCAGGGATCAGTATGGCCTGATTTTTTCGATGGCAGGAGTGGGAATAGCATGGGCAGCCATCCTGGCGATGCCTTACGCCATGCTGTCTGCATCCCTTCCGGCTGAAAAGATGGGCGTCTACATGGGAATCTTCAACGCCACGATAACCATCCCGCAAATTGCCGCCGGACTGCTCGGAGGGCTGCTCCTTAGCCTGCTCGGCGGTCAAGCCGTTTACATGCTCGGGCTTTCCGGAATCTGTATGATTATTGCGGGGATATCCGTGATCTTCATCAAGGAAATGCATTCTGGAAAAGAATGAGTCAATCGTAGCCCCGACTGACAACTGAAGCAAATCTGTGCAACCTCCAAAAGCCTGCTTAACCAGTAAACAATTGTCTTATGCAACTTAAAGCGTGTCTATTCGACCTCGACGGTGTAATTGTCGATACGGCCAAATTCCATTTTATCGCATGGAAAGAGATGGCTGCAGACCTGGGCTTTGAATTCACAGAAAAAGAGAATGAACTGCTGAAAGGGGTGAGCCGCATGCGGTCGCTCGATATCCTGCTCGAGGCAGGAAAAATCATCAAATCTGAATCTGAGAAGATTCAGCTGGCCGACAGAAAAAATAAAAGATACCTGGAATATGTCCTGAAAATGACTGAAGAAGACATACTGCCGGGAGTGGAAAGTTTCCTGGATGACCTGAAAAGCAATGGAATACTCATTGGATTGGGATCAGCAAGTAAAAATGCCCCATTGATCCTGGAACGGATACACCTGCGGGGGAAATTCGATGCAGTGGTGGATGGGAATTCGGTTGCCAAAGCTAAACCTGATCCTGAAGTTTTTCTGAAGTGCGCCGGATTACTGAATGTGCCACCCTCAGAATGTGTTGTATTTGAGGATGCCCAGGCCGGTATTGACGCTGCACTGAACGGAGGGATGAATGTCATTGGTATAGGATCGGCAGAAAATCTCTCTTTTGCGGATTACATCATACCAGGTTTCAACAAACTTGATTACGAACTTTTATCCAGGTGGTATATTCTAAAATAGCGCATCAGATAAATCATCCAAAATAATAAAATTGCAATGAACAGACTTTTTCATATTGTTTTATCCTCCCTGCTACTGCTGCTTTCCGGTTCGCCGGAAGTTGCCGGACAGATGCCTGCACTTGGGTCCGGGAGGATTGAACGGCATGAAAATTTCGCATCAAAATTTATACAGCCGCGCAATGTAGACGTCTGGCTTCCTGACAACTATGACGGTAAGAAGAAGTTTGCAGTGCTTTACATGCATGACGGCCAGATGCTTTTCGATTCAACCCTTACCTGGAACAAATTGGAGTGGGGAGTTGACGAAACCATGGGATCTCTTCTCTGCCGGAAGCAGATAAAGGATTGCATCGTGGTGGCAATATGGAACAATGGCAGAATGCGCTTTTCAGAGTATTTCCCTAAAAAGGTGCTCCTCAATCTCACAGCAGAGGATCGGGCAAAGTTGCTGGCAGAGGGCCGGACACAAACTTCTCCTTCCCTGGTTGCTGACAGCATTGTCTCCGACAACTACCTGAAATTCATTGTTTCAGAATTGAAACCATTCATTGATAAAACGTACAGAACACTCGGATCACGAAAACATACAATGGTGGCCGGTTCAAGCATGGGCGGGCTCATTTCATGGTATGCAATTTGCGAATACCCCATGATATTTGGTGGTGCGGCCTGTATATCAACCCACTGGCCCGGTTTGTTCAGGACAGATAACAATCCTTTACCGGCAGCAATGATGCTGTATCTCAAAGGAAACCTGCCTTCACCCGGCAAACATAAACTCTATTTTGATTATGGCAACCAGACACTGGATGCCATGTACAAACCCTATCAGCTTGAAGCTGACGAAATTATTAAAAACAAAGGATACAATTCCAAAAACTGGACCTCCAGGGAATTTAAGGGGAAAGATCACTCCGAAAGAGCATGGAAAGAGAGATTCAATCAGCCACTCCTTTTTTTACTTGGCAAATGATACTATTAACAGCAATCAAATGAAGGACTATATCATACATGATGGATGGAAAATCATTGAAGATGGATTTCATCCTGAATACAATAAAATAACTGAAAGCCTGATGAGCCTTGGAAACGGGCGCATGGGCCACAGGGCGAATTTTGAGGAGAAATACAGCGGCATTACTCTCCCCGGAAGCTATGTTGCTGGAATCTACTATCCTGACAAAACCCGTGTCGGCTGGTGGAAGAATGGCTATCCTGAATATTTTGCCAAAGTACTTAATGCTGCCAACTGGATCGGCATTGACATTTGGATCGGAGCAGCGGCCCTCGACCTGAACCAATGTAAGATAGTAAGCTTCAGGCGTGAACTGGACATGCTGAACGGACATCTCAATCGCTCCTTCACGGTAGAAATGGAGGACGGTAAACAACTGAAAGTTACTTCACAAAGGTTTGTCAGTATCAGCCATTCAGAAACCGGTGCCATCAGGTATACCATTGAAGCATTGAATTTCAGCGAAAATATTACAATATCCCCCTTCATTAATTTTGATGTCATCAATGCAGATGCCAATTATGACGAAAAATTTTGGGATGAAGTAGGCAAATCCGTCTCACACGGTGAGGGATACATCACTGCAGAAGTCAAGAAAACCTTCTTCCAGGTTTGCACAGGTATGAAGTTCCGGCTCTTGAAAAACGGCGAAATTATTCGCTTTCATGCTGATTTTGAAGAGCGTCCGAAATATGTCTCCAATATTGTCACTATTCCCCTGAAAAAGGGGGATCAGCTTACCATCGAGAAATTCGGCGTCAATCTCTCCTCCGAATATTGTCCCAAAAATAAGCTGCATGAAAGCGCAAAACAGCATCTTCATGCTGTATTCAGGAAAGGCTACGACCAATTGCTCCGGGAACATTCAGAACTGTGGCATAAAAAATGGGAGACCAGCGACATTGTGATAAAGGGAGATATTGCAGCCCAACAGGGGATCCGCTTCAATATCTTCCAGCTGCATCAGACCTATACAGGAGAAGATGAAAGGCTCAATATTGGGCCTAAAGGTTTTACGGGAGAAAAATACGGCGGATCAACTTATTGGGATACAGAAGCTTATTGCCTGCCGTTTTTCCTTTCAACTGCTCCAGGAAAGGTTGCACAGAACCTCCTGTCCTACCGGCACAAGCATCTGCAGAAGGCAATAGAAAATGCCGCAAAACTTGGTTTCACCCAAGGTGCCGCACTCTATCCCATGGTCACAATGAACGGGGAGGAGTGCCACAACGAATGGGAGATCACTTTCGAGGAAATTCACAGAAACGGAGCCATTGCATTTGCCATTTACGACTATGTAAGGTATACGGGAGACAGGGATTACCTCTTGCCGAAAGGGTTTGAGGTTCTGCTGGGAATATCCCGCTTCTGGTCTCAGCGTGTCAACTGGTCGGAGCCAAAACAAAAATATGTTATCCTGGGTGTAACCGGACCCAATGAGTATGAAAACAATGTGAACAACAACTTTCATACCAACCGGATCGCACAATGGACGCTTCAGTATACGATTGAAGTGGTGGAGAACCTGAAAAAAGAGCATCCAAAAGCCTATGCACGCCTGAAAGCGAAATGGGATTTTGAGGAAGAGACCGAGGTTTCACGGTGGAAGGATATCATCGATAAAATCTACTTCGCCTACGACCCCGCCCTTGACATCTACCTTCAGCAGGATGGATTTCTCGATAAAGACCTGATCCCTGCTTCTGCAATTCCAGAGAAGGATCGGCCGTTGAACCAGCACTGGTCGTGGGACAGGATACTCCGCTCACCATACATCAAACAGGCCGACACGCTGCAGAGTTTTTTCCTGTTTGAGAGTGAATACCGCCTGGAAACGATCAAACGCCACTTTGACTTTTATGAGCCGCTGACCGTACATGAATCCTCCCTTTCTCCGTGCATCCACACCATCCTGGCTTCTGCCATCGGTCATACGGAGAAAGCTTATGAGTTGTATCTCCGGACTGCCCGCCTGGACCTTGACGATTACAACAATGACACGGAGGATGGTTGCCACATTACCTCAATGGGCGGAACCTGGATGTCTTTCGTAAAGGGTTTTGGAGGTATGCGGGTTAGAAACAACAGGCTTATTTTCAATCCTGTATTACCCGAAAAATGGGAAGGATACTCCTTCTGCATCAGCTTCAGAAACACGACCATCAAGATGGAGGTGACCAGGCAGGGAGTGGCCTTTGAAAACCGTTCCGCCAATGAAATCACAATAGAACTAAATGGGAAAGAACTGGTTTTAACACCTGGAAAACAAGAATCAACAGAAATAAATTCATGATCAGAATGAAAAAACACATGGCTTACTTAGGGCAGATTGCCCTTCTTTTTCTCCTTTGCACCCTGGCTCTTGAATCAGGTGCCGCTGCTCCAAAAACTTCCCTGGAGCGTGTGGAGCCATCCTTCTGGTGGGTTGGGTTCAAAAATCCGGAGCTGCAGCTTCTGGTTCATGGCACGCAGATCTCAACCGCAAAACCTGTAATAAATTATCCCGGTGTGACCATCTCATCAATTGTCACAGTGGAGAACCCGAACTATCTTTTCGTGAACCTCAGACTGGCCCCCAATACCCTTCCGGGAAAGTTCCCTGTACAGTTTATGCTGAACGGGAAAGCGGTCCATTCCTTTGACTATGAACTTAAAGCACGCGAAGCAGGTTCCTCAGACAGACAGGGGTTCAACAGCTCGGATGTGCTCTATCTCATCATGCCCGACCGCTTCGCCAACGGCGACCCGTCCAATGACAGTAATCCGCTCATGGCAGACAAGCTCAACAAAGCCGACCAGTACGGACGTCACGGGGGCGACATCAAAGGTATGCTGGATCACCTGGACTATGTGGCAGACCAGGGTTACACAGCCCTCTGGCTTAATCCTGTCCTGGAGAACGACATGCCCCAGGCCTCCTACCACGGGTATGCCACCACAGACTTCTACCGCGTCGATCGTCGGTATGGCAGCAATGAAGATTACAGGCAACTTGGAATCGCCGCACAGAAAAAAGGGGTGAAGATGATCATGGATATGATCTTCAACCATTGTGGCACCGGTCATTGGTGGATGAAGGACCTTCCATCTTCAGACTGGCTCAACGCAGATGCCAATACTATCACCAACCACCGGAAATCGGTCAGGCAGGATCCGTACGGAGCCAGGCGTGACATAGATGAATTCAACAACGGCTGGTTCGTTCCCTCCATGCCTGACCTGAACCAGAAAAATCCGCTGATGGCCAAATACCTGGTTCAGAATTCTATCTGGTGGATAGAGTTCGTTGGATTAGCAGGCATACGCATGGATACCTATCCCTACCCTGACCCGGAGATGATGGCTGAATGGACCCGTGAGGTGATGATCGAATATCCCGGTTTCAACATCGTCGGGGAAGAATGGAACACCAACCAGGTACAGGTTGCCTACTGGCAAAGAGGTAAAGTCAATTCAGACGGTTACCGCTCTTACATGAAGAGCCTGATGGACTTTCCTTTACAGGATGGCATTGTCAGGGCATTCTCCGAAAAAGAGGGATGGAGTGAAGGAATCAACAGGTTGTATGATATCCTGGCACTCGACTTTATTTATCCAAGCCCAGCAGATTTGGTGGTCTTTGCAGATAACCATGACACCGAAAGGTTTTTCACAGCAATTCACGAAGATTTCAGCAAATACAAGATGGCCATGGCCTACCTGATGACCACCCGCGGGATTCCGCAGATATATTATGGCAGTGACATCCTGATGACAGGCCGCAAGAGCGATGGCGACGGGATGCTTCGCAAGGATTTTCCCGGAGGTTGGGAAGGTGACAAAGTCAACGGTTTTACCGGGGAGGGACTCACAGCCCAACAAAAAGAGGCACAGCAATTCCTCAAAAAACTAATTACCTGGCGCAAGGGGAAAGAGGTGATTCACAATGGGAAACTCTTGCATTACCTTCCAAAAGAGAGTGTTTATGCTTTCTTCAGGTACAACGATAAGGAGAATATCATGGTGATTTTCAACAACAGCGACCAGGAGAAACTTTTCAAAAGCACCCATTACAGCGAAGGACTGAAAGGTGCGACCAAAGGATACGAAGTGATAACAGGAAAATCCATCAGCGACCTCTCTGCACTGCAGATTCCTGCTCATTCGGCTATGATTGTGGAGCTCAAATAAATGCAAATGTTTGAACGCGATGAATGGGAGAAGCAATTCTCCCATTTTTTTTACGATCCGGTGTCCATTGCCCTGCCTCCAAGCCACAATGACACAAAGAATTTGTTTAATAAGATGAGACATGAGCAAGGAATTATGAGTTATGAGTTATGAATTATGAGGTGGGGCAGGATTTGTTCGTTTTTCTCTGTGTAACCAAAAGAACTGTCACAGAGAAACACAGAGCTAAAAAGAGGTGAGAGAAAAGGAATGGGGATAGGAGTGGATAATGTGCAAATGAAGGGAGCGGGAAACCTTATTTTCTATTATACCTTAGTAGTCCCTCAGCATTTGAAAAATAAAGCCCTTAGACGAATAACTTGGA
>CAZDLO010000109.1:0-11492 GCA_964506325.1 uncultured Tangfeifania sp. | reverse complement strand
ACTCCTAACTCCTAACTCCTAACTCCTAACTCCTAACTCCTAACTCCTAACTCCCACCTATCCATATTTCCGATCATTGATTGATGGAAAATTTATAAATACAGGTATGATAATAAATCTGATCCGGTCCCACGACCACTGGTGGAAACCTTTGTTGATTGGGCGAATTGGGGTAATGTTGGGTCTCCAGGCATAATCCGGTACGATAGCCATAAGATTTCCCCTTTTTACCGGGATATTTGCCATCGAGGAAATTACCTGTATAAAATTGAATACCCGGCTGGTCTGTAAACACTTCCAGCAACCGGCCACTTTGAGGTTCAAAAACTGAGGCAGCCAGCGAAACAGGCTTGTCGGCAGTTTTTTTCAAAACGAAATTCATATCGTAGCCCATTCCATATTTAATTTGCTGATTGTCATCGCCGATGCGCGCACCGATAAGGGTTGGATTTCTAAAGTCGAAAGGAGTATGCTCAACTGATGCAAAATCCCCGGTAGGAATAAGTGTTGAGTCAATAGGTGTAATGGAATCTGAATTAATCATGAGAAGATGGTCGAGAATAGTACCATTGCCTGCTCCATGCAGATTAAAGTAGCTGTGATTGGTAAGGTTTACAATGGTAGGTTTATCACTTTTTGCTTCATACTGGATGATCAGGGAATTGTCATTGGTCAGGCGATAGGTCATATTCACACTTAATTCTCCTGGATAACCTTCATCCATATCAGGAGAAAGAAGTTTGCACATGAGTTCATTTTCTCCCTTTTGAACGATATCCCAAATCTTCCTTGAAAAGCCCTTTATTCCTCCGTGTAACGCGTTGGCACCATTGTTCTGAGCCAGTTTGTACTGTATGTCCCCAAGTGAAAATTCACCTTTGGCGATACGGTTTCCATATCTGCCAATAGCGGCGCCGAAATAGTTCTCACTGGCATTCAGATACCCGTCTATGCTGTCGTGACCGAAAACGACGTCCTCCAGCTTGCCGGTTTTGTCAGGGACCATCCACGAAACAATACGAGCCCCAAAATTTGTTACTGTAATTTCCATGCCTTTCTGGTTCTTAAGGGTAAAAAGCTTTACCTCTTTGCCATCAATTACTTTATTGTAGGCCAGTGGATTGATTGTCGGCGGGGGATTTTTCACGGTACATGAAATAATCAGGAGCAAAACAAGAAAATAGATTGAGGTTGTTCTCATGGTTTATTGAAATGTATAGTTTGAATTTTTGCGGCGGAGAATTCTGATAACTCAAAAATATAAATTTATCCATCAAATGGTTTTCATGCGCTCAATATTTGTTTTTTAATATCAACGGAAAACAAAGTCCGGCATGCACAATCCCCTGAATTCCATTTCAGGAAATGGCGGGATTTTTCCCGGAGAATTTGTTGAAGCGATTTTCCTAAACAGGATCAATATCAGTTTAAATTATTCTGGGATTTAGTAAGTTTGCGATTCATCAATTAAAAGTGATCAATCAGAAGAATCAGTAGCGGCATGATGCCGTAAACAATATGAAAATTAAATATTAAGTCATGAGAAGCTGGATTGTAACAATGGCATTTGCGGTATTGACATCCTCATGTGCAACAGAAAAAAAAGAAACCAAAGAGATGAATCCATTTTATGAAACCTACAGTGCCCCTTATGGTGTTCCGCCGTTCGACAAAATTGAGAATAAGCATTATGAGCCAGCCTTCAGGGAGGGTATGATTCAACATGATAAAGAGATTGAACAGATAGCAGGAAATTCTGCTTCTCCTGATTATGCAAATACCATTGAGGCAATCGACAGAAGCGGTGATTTGCTTGGCAGGGTCTCATATGTATTTTTCAACATTAAAGAGGCCAATACCAACGATTCAATTGATCTGATTGCAGAAGTGGTGGCACCATTACTGTCCCAGCATGCAGACGCTATTTATATGAATGAAAAGCTATTTGCAAGGGTGAAATTCCTTGAAAATCAGAAAGGACAATTGAATCTTAACCGTGAGCAAACTCGTTTGCTGGAAGAAATTTTTAAACGTTTTGTCAGAGGAGGGGCCAATTTGCCTTCAGACAGGAAGGAAGAATTCAAGAAAATCAACACAGAACTTTCTTTGCTTGAATTGAAATTCGGTAACAATATGCTGGCCGAAACCAACAATTATAGGTTAATAGTTGATTCCAAAGAAGATCTGGCTGGTCTGCCGGAGTCTGTTGTAGCCGCTGCCGCAGATGAGGCAAGGAATGCGAAGATGGACGGAAAATGGATATTTACCCTTCAGAAACCCAGCTGGATACCATTCCTGACTTATTCATCCAATCGCAATCTGCGTGAAAAGCTTTACAAGGCGATGTACAGCCGTAGCAACAACAACAATGAATATGACAATAAGGCCGTAATTAACAGGATTGTAAATTTACGGTTGAAGAAAGCCAACTTGCTGGATTTTGAGAGTTGGGCCGCTTTTGTACTGGATGATTGCATGGCGAAAAATCCAAAAAATGTCTACGACCTTATCGGTAAAGTATGGGAGCCCGGCCTCAAACGTGCCAAAGAGGAAGCCAGGGATATTCAGGCAATGATCCAGAGGGACGGGGGCAAATTTAAACTTGAAAGCTGGGATTGGTGGTACTATTCAGAGAAAGTCAGGAAAGAAAAGTATGACCTTGATGAAGAGCAGGTACGTCCATACTTTGAGCTAACCAATGTCAGGGAAGGCGCATTTTCTGTGGCAAACAGACTTTTTGGTCTTACCTTCAGACAAGTTCAAAACATGCCATTGTATCACCCTGAATGCCAAGTTTTTGAGGTGAAGGACAGGGATAGTTCCCTGATTGGGATTATGTACATGGATTTCTTTCCCCGGGCTTCAAAAAAAGGTGGTGCCTGGATGAATAACTACAGGGACCAGTACCATTATGAAGGACAGCCGGATATCAGGCCGGTTGTATCGATAACCTGCAATTTTTCAAAACCAACAGGTGATACTCCCGCATTGTTAAGTTATGAAGAGGTTGAAACCTTGTTTCATGAGTTTGGCCACGGTCTTCATGGCTTACTCTCAAAATGTCATTACAAAATGCTGTCCGGGACTTCTGTATCAAGGGATTTTGTAGAATTGCCCTCACAGGTGATGGAGCATTGGGCAGATCAGCCGGAGGTTCTTAAAATGTATGCCAGGCATTATAAAACAGGTGAGATTATTCCACAAGTTCTGGTTGATAAAATCATAAAGGCCGGCAAGTTCAACCAGGGATTTATTACCACCGAATTCCTGGCAGCAGCGATTCTGGACCTGGACTTTCACACTATCACAAAAGAAGGAGACATAGATGTGGAGAAATTCGAAAAAACCTCGATGGAAAGGGCCGGACTAATTCCTGAGATTATTCCAAGGTATCGTTCTACCTATTTCAATCACGTATTTCCGGGTGGTTATTCCAGTGGCTATTACAGCTACATTTGGGCTGAAGTTCTTGATGCTGATGCTTTTGAAGCATATTTGGAAAAGGGTAACATTTTTGACCCCGCAGTTGCGGAATCCTTCAAAAGCAACATTCTTGAGCGAGGAGGTACAGAGGAAGCAATGAAGCTTTACACCAATTTCAGGGGTAAAACTCCAGGTATTGAGCCCTTGCTGAAAAACAGGGGGTTGAATTGATTTTGTCAAAATGGCCAATAAATGAATTACCGGATACTGAACGTATTACTTCTTTTTCATATTGTGGTAGCAACTGCCTTTGGCAGGAATGCCCAAATATTTGATCCGGATGAACCTCAGAACAGTTTATCCGGAGAGAAATTAATTAAGAGCGACTATTGGTCGGCCACTGATGGCCTGGGGAGAGTGTTGCCTGGAGCGGAATCTTCAGGATCCAAAAGGAATGGAAAGAAAGTGGCCATGTTTTATTGGACCTGGCATTCGGGACCAATGGTTGAGTATGGGTCAGTTGGGAATGTCACTGAGATATTGAAACGGTTTCCGGAGGCTTTGGCAGATACAAAACACCCTGCCTGGGATAGGGGCAAGGGGAATACGCACTTCTGGGAGCAGCCTTTGTTCGGATATTACCGTACCACGGATCCATGGGTTCTGAGAAAACATGCCGAAATGCTAGCTGATGCAGGCGTTGATGCAATTTTCATGGATTGCACCAACTATCCCTTTACCTGGAAATCATCCTATGATGAGCTCCTCCGGGTGTGGAACCAGGCACGCCTGGATGGCGTAAATGTTCCGAAAATTGCTTTTATGCTTCCGTTCGGACCAGGTAAAAATTCTTATGAGATGCTGAAAGATCTTTATTCGGATATCTATCTGCCCCGCAGATATCCTGATATGTGGTTTTTGTGGGATGGAAAACCCATTATCATGGCTTATCCGCAAAGCATCCCAAACGATTCTGACCAGGTCAACCAGGCAATGCTTTCATTCTTTACTTTTCGTCCGGGCCAGCCGGATTATGTTAACGGACCTGACAAAAAATATAGTCAGTGGGGCTGGCTCGAGAATTATCCCCAACACAAGTATATGGAGAGGGCAGATGGTTCCTGTGAGGAGGTCACTGTTGGAGTTGCGCAGAATGCAGGACCACTGACCAATGGTCATTGCAGTGCCTTCAATCTGCCCGGAACATATGGAAGGAGCTATACTTTTAAAAACGGGCAGGATATGCATCCCGGAGCCTTTTTACAGGGTCATAATTTTCAGGAACAATGGGACAGGGCAATTGCACTTGACCCGGACCTTGTTTTTGTGACCGGCTGGAATGAATATGTTGCAGGGAAATGGGAGAAGGGGAGTACCTGGACCGGTGAACCATTCTCATTCGTGGATGAGTTCGACAGTGAGCGCAGTCGTGATATTGAACCGAATAAAGGGTGGGGTGAATTGGGAGACCTCTATTATTACCAGTTAATTCAGAATGTTAGAAAATTTAAGGGCATGGACAGGCAGGGGCCCGTTTCTGGCCCAAGGACGATTATCAAGGGAAATCCTGAAGAATGGAAAGAAGTATTGCCAGTTTACAGGCATTACAAAGGAAATACGATGTACCGGGACCATCCTGGACATGCAGATGCCAGTTATAGGAATACTACAGGGAGGAACGATATTGTAGAGGCCAGAGTTGCCAGGGATATGGATTGGATTTATTTCTATGTAAAAACAGATCAAATTATTACAAAGCCAACCAATCAGGACCACTGGATGTGGCTCTTTATTGACATTGACAGAAGCAGATTGACCGGTTGGGAGGGATATGACTACCTGGTTAATTTGAATCCACCACTCAAAGGAACTTCGCCCCTTGCAAAGTGTGTCAATAATCGCTGGGAATGGAACCTGACCGACAGTTATTCCGTTACAGTGAAAGATAACACTATGACGGTCAAAGTAAAAAAGAGTTCACTCGGAATCATAGGTGATGCCATTAACTTCGAATTCAAATGGAGTGATAATATGCAGCAGGCCGGATACATAATGGACTTTTATGTCAATGGTGATGCAGCACCTGGGGGGAGGTTTAATTTTGTTTATTCAACAAAAAAGAATGAGTGAAATGAAAAAGAAGATTGTTGTATTTGCCTTGATTTCTTTGACTTTAGTGTTCGGACTTGCAGGATGTGAGACGCAGAACAGCAATACGGAAATCGATAAGACTACGGTTCAGCAACTGGACCTTCAGCGATTCCTGGGTACCTGGTATGAGATAGGCAGGTACCAGCACTCCTTTGAAAAAGACCTGGTTGGTGTTACAGCAACCTATACATTGAAAAAAAACGGGAAGCTTGAAGTCCTTAATCAGGGCCATTATAAAACGCTCGATGGAGAAATTAAGGCTGCCCGTGGTAAAGCAAAATTATCAGACCGGCAAGGCCAGCTCAAAGTATCTTTTTTCCTGTTTTTTTATGCTGATTATAATATATTGGAACTTGACGAGGCAGGTTATCAGTGGGCCTTGATTGGAAGTTCTTCTTCCGGATATTTGTGGATTCTTGCCAGAACTCCTTCATTATCTGAAGAATTGTACGAGAATATCCTGCTCAAGGCACGCAACAGGGGCTATGATACTGCCAAAATTTACAAAGTGCCTCAATTAACTCAAAATTTATGAGTTAGGAATTTCAATCTTTTCTACGGAAAATGAGGTTTCATAATGATCACTTTGTTCTACTCCCGAATTATATTTATGCCTGTTCTTTTGAAGTTTCTCCCTTCTGAACGGAGGGAAAAACAGCCAATATATTCCTCCCAGAGAAATAAAGGCAGATAGAATATTGAACATCAGACTCAATGCCACTGCAAGCTCATTGTTGAGGTGCATCAGCTTCGCCAACAAAACAAAAACCAATTCCCTTGCCCCAAGGCCACCTATTGTAATTGGAAGAGCAGTAGCAATGGCTGAAAGGAAAAACAGAAATAGGTATTCTGTAATTTCCGTTGATTGGTGAAATGCCAGGAGAATTATCATCGCTGAAAGCAACTGAACAAATTGCAGCAGCAAAGACCATCCGAAAAGTCCGGCATGAATGGGCACAAAACTCTTGAGGAAGAGTCTTAACACAAAAAAATAGAACAGGTATAACGCTGGAATCAGCAACCATCCTGGCCAGCCGATTTTAAATTCATCACCAGAAAGGAAGTATAGAACAATGGTAAGCATACCGACTGCTACAAGGCCGGATATCCTGTTTGCCAACATGGCACCAATGTTCTTTTTTACACCGTTCTGTCGGTATTTATTGACGAGATAAACCTTAATGCCATCGCCCCCGATGCCACTGGGCAGAAACAGGTTGTAAAACAATCCCAGCCAAAATAATTTAAGGTTTAACTGGGGAGTCAGATGTGCCCCGGTGCTTTTGAAGGACAAGTTTTGCCTGAATCCGGAAAGTATGAAAGAGAGAGCAATCAGCAATAGTGAGGCAAGCAGGTACCACAGATTTGCAGAAGAATAGAGCGACAAAACCTCCTTTAACGAAATTTTCGAAAAGACCCACCAAATGGCAGCAACGGAGCCTCCGAACTTGAGTACATTGGAAAGAATTTTTTTTACTTTTTCCGCCACAGGAATTTATTTTTGTTTAATATCAACACAGATAAAAGCACCCACCGAAATAAAGATTATACCCAAATTCCGGCGAATGAAAATGACCTTTCAGAATAATTTTTCTACCCGGGAACTGTTTGCAAAAGTACAATTTATCATACTCGGATAAAAATCTTTTGTTTGTAAAGATAATAGCAGAGGTACCACAGGGTAAACCACACAAGCGTGGATACTGCCATATCGATTGCCAGCGTTCCTCCCCAGCTAAAAAACAGGGGAACAAAAGGTTTGTAGATTCTTGCAATCAGATCCGCTCCGCCAATATGCGAAAAAAGGTAGATGAAGAGCGGGTTCATTCCTACGATGGCAAAAAATTTCGCACCCCTCGAAAATTTCATCAAATCAATCATCCAGTATGAAATGGCAAGTGCAATGAATGCCCACCCGCCACTTACGACCACAAAGGAAACAGTGCAAATGCGTTTAATAATTGGGATCCATGGATCCATGGCATAACCAATAACAACCAGTACAACTCCAGCTAAAAGTAAAATTTTCACTTTTTTCACAGGTGCCCATCCGTTCATCAGTATCATCCCGGCAATTACTCCCCAAATAGTATGCGAACTTGTTGCAATGAAGTTGACAGAAACCCAGTGCCCTCCGTTCATCTGCCCGAAAATGGCAACATCAAACCAGGTCCCAAAATTGTGATCAGCCACAAATGGCTGGTTAAAACCTTCAATTGGCCAAAACTGGTAAAGAAGGAATGAAAGCAGCAGCATTCCCAAAGAGACCAAAAGCTGCCATTTTATTGCCTTTCTCAACATCAGGAAGGCAATCAGGGTGGTTACTGACAGTTGAACAAGTACATTGGTGAAGCGGTATTCAATCTTTCCCGGACCGATGCAATAAAGAGCCCAGCCAAGAAATAGAAGCCAGAAGGATCTTTTTAAGGTATGCTGGAGGGTTAACATCCAGCTATCACCCCTGTTCCATCTTTTATTGAACGAAAATGGCATTGAAACTCCGACGATAAACATGAAGAAGGGCTGGATTAGGTCCCAGAACCGTAAGCCGTTCCACGGGTGATGATGAAGTTGATTTCCAATGAATGAGACTATGGTGCCATCGAAGTACGGGTCTTTCAGACTCCCGAAAAGTTGGGCGAATTCGCCGATGAGCAAAAACATGGTGACTCCCCTGAAAAAATCTACAGAGAGAATCCTGTCATTTTCCTTGGTTAATTGAACCTCGTTTGTCATTCTGTTATCAGTTTGAGTAGTATAAAATCATCCTATTCCACTATCAAATTTAAAATTTAATTTCAGATCTATTTATATTGATTTTTATTTGCCGGACTAAAAGCATGAATAGTTTCAAATGGCTCAGATGGAGAATATTAACCAGGTATTATCAACTGGTGACTTTTCCTGAACAGAACAGGGAAATTCACTGATAGTACTCAAATTCTGACTGATGAATTCAGCATTTTTGCAGTTCCTGGAATACGGGTTGCGCAATATATTTATCTTTGCGGGCGAATTGCCGGTTTTAAGTTCAATTCATTTTTGAAATGCCATTTGTTTAATAAAAAACATAAGAAAAAAATGAAAAAATTTCCATTGGTTCTCGCAATGATACTGATTTTATCATCTTGTCTGAAGAATAGCAATCAACCTGAAATTGACGACCAGATCATTCAGAATTATTTGATAAAGAATAGTCTGACGGCAATAAAGGATCCTTCAGGACTTTATTATATTAAGACACTGGAAGGTACAGGTGCTTCACCTGATGTCTCCAACACGGTCGAAGTCAAATATAGGGGAAGATTAATTGATGGTACCGTGTTTGACGAAACTGAAACTGACAAGACTTTCACCTACGAGCTGTCAGGTTTAATTTTTGGATGGCAAATTGGAATTCCTTTGATGAAAAAAGGTGGGAAAGCATTGTTATTAATTCCTTCTACGCTTGGTTACGGAAACGGCCAAATGGGACCTATCCCTCCAAATTCAGTGTTAATATTTGATATTGAACTGATTGATTTCAGGTAATTGATCAGGAAATATTACTCTCTTTCAAACATGGACTTATCTGCTCCGCAGATTGGGCAGGTCCAGTCATCGGGGAGATCTCCGAATGTTGTTCCCGGGTCTATCCCTGAAATAGGATCCCCTTTTTCGGATTCATAGGTAAAGTGACACAACTGACACTGCCACAATTCATTAATTGTATTTTTGGCAGCTGTTTCATCTTGAATCTTAGCTTTGTCAACATAAGTCGGTGCATTTTTCGGAGAGAATCCTTTCATTACCTCCCTGTAGTAATTATAGGTAAGAGATTTGGCATCTGATTTAATAAGGTCGGAGGCAATCACTTCACCGATAAATACCAGGTGAGTCCCCACATCAAATGTTTCAGTGATCTTACAATCGAACCATGCAACACATGAATCGGTGATGATTGGAGAACCGGTCTCGCCGATGAAATAATTTACTCCCCTGAATTTGTCTGTTTCCCTGGTACTCCGGTACCCAAAATCTCCGATAAGGCCCGTTGATGCATTCTCACCAAGAACAGAAAATCCAAAGGCGCCGCTTTTTTTAATAATATCCGCTGTGAAATTGTCCTTGTTGCAGCTGATGCCGAATTTTGGTGGTTGGGAGGTGACCTGGAAGACCGTGTTGGCCACATAACCGGTTTTGGCATCACCATGTTTGGCAGTTACCAGGTATAAGCCATAGGATACCTTAAAGAACGTTTCAATGTTGATCATTATGCTGTCAGTTTAATTCCTGTTAATATACTTTTCTAAATATAACGGAAATCAAAGATAAACTGTTTTAATTTTTTACAATCATACCAAAAAATTTTAGTTTACTTATTTGCAGTACTTTGACAAATGGAAGGTGCGATGTTTTGTGTTATAAAACATATTTATCTCTTTGGGATAATTTATAACTTTGTTCGTTATCGCACACGGAATTTCATGAAAACATAAATACTCACTAAAATTTTTAATAGAAATGTCTGACAGAAGAGAATTTATTCAAAAATCAACCCTGGGAGCTGCCGCATTGACAGCTGGTGGGTTAACATTAAGTTCGAAGAGCTATGGCCGGATACTGGGAGCCAATGACAGGGTAAATGTTGCTGTAATTGGGTTTTCAGATCGTTTTAGCAGTGCATTGTTTCCAAGTTTCAACGACAGTGCCAAAGAACAGAATTTTCAATTTGTAGCTCTGTCTGACCTATGGAACAAAAGGAGGGAAGATGGCAAGGCTTTCATGAAGGCAAAAGGAGGCTGGGATGTAGATGTTTGCCGTAACAATGATGAGTTGTATGAAAGAAAGGATATTGATGCTGTCATTATCAGTTCACCTGATTTCGCTCATGCCTCCCACCTTGCGGAAGCAGCCAACCACAAGAAAGATGCTTACTGTGAAAAACCTTTTGCTGAAACCATGGAAGATGCAAAAGCTGGTTTGAATGCCTGTAAAAAGAATGGTACAGTGGTTCAGATTGGTTCTCAAAGAAGGAGTACCGCCAACTATATTGCCGCCAACGAGTATTTAAGATCCGGTAAATTTGGAGATATTGTAATGGTGGAAATGTGTTGGAATGTTAACCAGCCAGGCCGTTGGAGAAGGATTGAAACAGTCAAGCAACTTAAAGAGGCAGATACAGACTGGAAACGCTTTCAGCTAAATCGCCCGCCTGCAGAATGGGATCCCAGAAAATACCTTGAATTCCGCTTGTTCTGGCCTTATTCGTCAGGTATCGCCGGACAGTGGATGTGCCACCAGATTGATACTGTACACTGGTTCACAGGACTTGCCCATCCGCGCAGCGTTGCTACCAACGGGGGAATCTACCAATGGAAAGATGGCCGGTCAAATGCAGACACCCTTACTTCAGTATTTGATTATGGAGATGATAAAAAAGCTTTCCAGGTTGTTTATACATCCCGGTTCAGCAATAGCGCCGGCGGAACCAAGGAGTTATATTTCTCAAATGGAGGAATGTTGAACCTGGATACCAACAAGGTAACATCAGAAGGTGGCCTCAAGGACAAAGAGGCACAGGCAATGGGATTAAAAGCCAACCTTCTTGAACCATTTGAATTGCCAAAAGTGGCGATAACGACAAGTGCCAATACGCAAAAGGATCCTGAAACTTCCGCACACATGCTGAATTGGATGCAATGTGTCAGGTCACGTGCAAAAACAAATGCCCCGATTGAAGCCGGTTACAGCCATGCCATTGCGGTTATCATGGCAAATGCAGCCTATCGCACCGGATTGCGGGCTACTTTCGATGAAAAATTGCAGGAAGTAATTTGTGGAGGAAAAGTATTCAAATATTAAATCAGCGGTATTCAAAAAGAGCCCCGGGTATTCCGAGGGCACTGAAAAAGTCCCTCGGACACAGTAATTAAATA
>CAZDLO010000108.1:0-11632 GCA_964506325.1 uncultured Tangfeifania sp. | reverse complement strand
ACCAGTAAATATGCCGGTATGTTTATCATAGCAGACAGTGGAACTGACTGGAAATATTCGACCAACGAGAAAGACAGGCAATCCATCGGAAACTATAATCCGGATTTTATCCTGGGTATGAACACTTCCCTCAAATGGAAAAATTTGAGATTGGGCGTTGTTGGTAGCCTCAGGCAAGGTGGACAATATGTTTCAGACATTGAGCGCAGGGCTGTTACAAACGGACACTCCCTCAGGACAATCGGGGATAAGGTTAACGGACCGAGCGAATACGAGGCAGGTGGACGTGATGGCGCTACCGGCGGTTTTCCTTGGCCAAAAGCCTCTGATATGAAATATCCTACCATGACCAACCTGGTTGCAACCTATGCAGGTTATGGTACCAGCGTGAGAATTGATGACGCCTGCTACATGAAAGGCGTTTGGCTGAAGCCAGGTGGAAACCCAAATAATGATGCCGACTATGTTTTGAACGGAGCTGATCCGCTTGCAACCTTCTGGGGTCTCCCGGGCTTGCTGCTGGGGCAGGAATTCTGGGCATTCCCTCAGACTTTGCTTCGTGATGCAACCAACTTCAAAGTAAAAGAGGTTACTCTTGATTATACAGTTCCTTCAAGATTTACGAAGAAACTGAATATAGAAAATGTTGTGATAGGTTTCGTTGGCAGGAATATCTTCCAGTGGAACAAGGACGATGCCAACTGTGATCCGGAATCTGCTTTTGACGGTCTCGGCTCAAACCAGGGTATCGTAGGTAAAGCACTACCTTCAATTGGATCTTTTGGATTCAAATTATCATTCGATTTCTAATCGTTAAAACTATTGCAATTATGAAAAAACAGATATTATTTATATTCCTGCTTCTTTTCATCTTATCCGGTTGTTCAAAATATTCCCTGAGAGAAGATGAAATCCTTCAGAGACGTGATGTCCTCGAGTCTGCTGAACCAAATCTATTGTTGTCCTCCGTCATTCAGAAGTCAGCTTATACCTACCACGGACTTGGAGGTGTCAATGCCAATATGATCGCAACTGCCATGCAGTACATGCAGGGTAACAGAGGCGCTGGTGACAACATCTATGAAGGGTGGCAAAAGCCCAAAGGCGAACTGTATTCCATTACGGCGCAGATCAAACTGGTACAGGCCGCCATTGAAATCGTTCACGAAAAGAAGCTCAAGAGCTATGAAGGCATCTTCAAAATTTTTAACGTGTTGTTGTGGGCTACAGCAACTGATATTTATGGAGACATTTATTATACAGAAGGCCTCAAGGGCCAGGAAGGTATTCTTTTCCCTGTTTTTGATGAGCAGAAAAGTATCTATCCTGCCCTTATTCAGGACCTGAAGAATGCATCCCAGTTGATTGCAGAAGGAACTGAACCTCTTGACAAAACCTACGACCTTTTTTATGGAGGAGATAAGGTCAAATGGATCAAGTTCGCAAACTCAATGCGTCTTAGGTTGTTAATGAGAGCATCAACCAAATTGGCCAATGCTGCATCTGAAATTGCTGCAGTGGCAGCTTTGCCCCTGATGACTGATACACCTGACAATGCCTCTATTCCTTATGTTGGGGGCGACAGGACCTATTCATGGCCAATGGGTGCTTTGTACATGGGGTATACTGACAACTTCCTGCTAAAAAGACCATCCAAAACCCTGGTCGATTCGCTGAAGGCACTGAATGACGAAAGGTTGAAGGTTTGGGTTGCTCCGATTGAAAGACCATGGACCAACACCCTGGATTCAATTAATCTAAATACCTTCACTGATCCTACCACAAAGGTTAAATACGGTAAAAGGACCATTTCCCAAAAGGGTTACAATTATGATGTTCTTTGGCAATACCTGGATAGAAGCATTACACAGATAAGGAATGTTTATCCATTAATCCAGGACTCTCTCACCTTGTATGCCGGATACCCTGCTGGCAGTTTCATTGATGTTTTGGGTGCCAACGGAAGTTTGGAATTCCCGGACACCAAATGGAACTATAAAGTATCCATTTTCTCAAAATTGCTGAACGAAAATTCAAATACGCTTTTAAGAGCAGCTGTTCTGCAGGCGGATGAAGTTTATTTCCTTTTGGCTGAAGCAAATGTCAGGGGTTATATTACCAGTGGTTCTGCCGAAGATTATTACAAAAAAGGTGTTGAAATGGCGCTCAAAAGATGGGGAGAACCATTACCTTCTGCCTATTTCAATAACCCCAAAGCCAAGTTCCCCGCTACCGGTTCAACAAGTCAGAAACTTGCAAAGATCGGTCTGCAGAAATGGCTCGGCCTGTTCCTGATGGGTGTGGAATCATATGCTGATTACAGGAGAACAAGGGTACCATATATTGAGAAGAATGCCTACCTGGGAACAACCAATTACGTATTCCCGCTTCGTTTCAGGTATCCTGAGACCGAAATGGCCAACAATTCGATCAATTACCAGGCTGCAATTGCAAAACTTGACAAGGGAGATACAGAATTCTCCAAAATGTGGCTTTTGCAATAAATTTCAGCCATCATAATTAAAGCATAAAAGCCATGGAGCAATAGGATTGTCAGCAATCTTGCTTCATGGCTTTTGTATTTTGCATTTATTGATTTGCTTAACAATAATTAACGATTAACTGTTTGTCTGCAAAGTGGTATAATCCGATCTTTGCAACCTTTGATTTGGTCTTTGACAAACCTGGTTATCGGGATTTGACAGGAAAATAGTTTTTAATTCAATCTACAACAATGAGAATACTTTTACTTTCGGTTCTATTAACATTTGTTCTTTTTCAACCCGGATTCTCTGCCAGCAACAAGGCAGTTACTCCTGAAACTGCCCTTCAGGCCTACCTCCACAACGGGGATAAATCCTTTACATGGGAACTGAAGGAAAAACAAAAGGCGGAGGGTCTGACCTACTACCGCATCGAATTTACCTCACAAACATGGCAGACCATTCGCTGGACGCACGATCTTATGATCATGGTGCCGGATGTGTTAACCTACAATGACGCTCTTTTGTTTATCACAGGGGGAAGCAACAAAAACGAAAAACCCAATTCACACAAATTCAACGACGAACTGCCGGTGGAATTCGGGAAGATGAGCAAGGTCAACAAATCCATCATCGCTGTACTCTGGCAGGTTCCCAATCAGCCATTGTATGATGACCTGGTAGAAGATGCCCTGATCTCCAAAACCTTGCACAATTATCAGAATGACCATGATTACAATTGGCCACTCCTTTTTCCTATGACCAAAAGCGCAGTTCGGGCTATGGACATTGTCCAGGCATTCGCAAAAACAGAAACAGGTAAAAAAGTCAAGGGTTTTATGGTTTCCGGTGCCTCCAAAAGAGGCTGGACAACCTGGCTGACGGGTGCCAATGACAAGCGCGTCGTGGCAATCGGTCCTATGGTCATTGATATGCTCAACATGCCGGTGAACATTCCTTACCACAAAGTGGCATGGGGGGATTACAGCATTGAGATCGAAGACTACGTAAAGCTGGGCCTGGCACAACAGTTTGGGACCAATCAGAACAATGATCTTGTTACGATGATTGATCCTTATTCCTACCGTAAAACACTCACCATGCCAAAGATCCTCTTCATGGGAACCAATGACCCTTATTGGCCTGTGGATGCCGTCAAAAATTACATCGATGATATTCCGGGGGATAACCATATTTGTTACACGCCAAATGCCGGGCATGATATGGGCGACAGGAAAAAAGTATTTGCTACCCTGAGCGCATTCCTTGGTACTACCGTTACAGGCGGAAAATTGCCAAAATGTGATTACACCATCTCTGAGGCAAATGGTACTATCAAAATATCTGTCTCAACAAATGCTGATAAACTGGTAAGTGCCTCACTTTTTTCCACAACCTCGCCAAGCCAGGAATTCCGCGATAAGGAATGGAGTTCCGTCTCCCTGCAAGCCTCGAATCAACCTGTTGTCACAGCAGAGGTCTCAAATCCCCGGTCGGGTTACAAGGCCTTTTATGTAGAACTTACCTGCAAGGCTCCCAATGGTGACAGTTTCACCCAGTGCACCAGGGTGTTTGTTGCTTCTGACAAACAGGTGATTCATAGGCAATTATGAGTTATGAGTTATGAGTTATGAATTATGAATTATGAATTGTGGGTTATGTGCTTGATTCATAATGCTTTGTATTGATTGTATTTGATTCTTTGAATAGTGGGGTGAAATGTTTTGATGCTTTCCACCACGGCAGTTTTCTTAAATCTTTATTTAATAATCCCGGACATGAAAAAAGCATTGATTATTTTATCCGGCCTGGTTGTTTTCCTTGTGGTCGTTTTCTTTGTCCTGACCGGACCGGTCCAAAGCGATCCTTTAATAACTTCGGCCTATTTTAAACAAACGATGGCTCGGGTAGACAGTATCAAAAAAACTGAAGTTGCTGTGACCGATTCACTTTTTGCCGGATTTTCAAAGGTCAGTATCACCCCGGGTATCAATAATTCAACCGATGATGCTCTCAGCGGGAAATTCATCGCTGTTCCGCTCGCCGGCTTTGGTGCACGGAAAGGAAAACCGGCCACTGGTGTCCATGACAGCCTTTTCGTGAAATCGGTTGCCCTGAAAACAGGACAGAAACTTGCCGTTTTTGTGGGAGCAGACCTGTTGATCATGCCACCAAACCTGATCGACGAAGTTGTTGCAAGGCTGGCTTCCACTGGAATATCCAGGGATCAGCTCATATTTTCTGCTACCCATACACATTCCGGTGTTGGCGCCTGGGGCCCCGGTTTTGTCGGCGAGCAGTTTGCCGGTAAAGCAAACCCTGCAATTCAGGAATGGCTCATAAAATGCATTGTAACCGCCGTGGAAAAAGCTGTCAAAGATCTTTCCCGGGCTCGCCTTAGTTTTGGCAGCTTCGATGCTGCCGGATTGACAAGGAACCGTTTCATCGGGGAACTGGGAACCAAAAACAGTGATTTTACCTATCTTCTGGTTGAGCAAAATGGCAAAAAGAAGGCAGTAATAGGTTCTTTTTCGGCTCATTCCACCACGCTGGGTGATAAGAATATGGAATTCAGCGCGGATTATCCCGGTTACTGGGAAAGAAAAATGGAATCCAATTCTTTTGATGTGGCCCTGTTCAGTGCCGGTTCGGTAGGCAGCCAAAGTCCCTCAGGCAAAGGTAAGGCCTTTGAAAGTGCCATGTATATTGGCGAATCACTGGCAGACACACTCCTTAAAAAGATTCCTTCGGCCATCTACCAGGATACACCCCAACTTTCATCTGCTACCCTTAGGGTCTCCATGCCCGAATACCACATAAGAATCACCACCGGTCGAAATCTCTCCACCTGGTTGTCCAATAAACTGATGCCTGAACCAAAGAATGTTTTCATACAGGCGATCCGCGTTGGAAAGCTTATGTGGATTTCTGCTCCCTCCGATTTCAGCGGTGAATATGCATTGCAGGTAAAAAATAACCTGTCGGTGATTGGGTATGAAACTGTGGTTTCCAGTTTTAACGGCAGTTATATAGGCTATATTGTCCCCGGCAGGTATTTCTACATGGACGAATATGAACCCAAATTAATGGGATGGTTCGGTCCGACAATGGGAGATTACTCCATGGAGCTGATCCGGCATCTTACCGGGATTACAGGGAAATGACTTTTACAATTGGAGGTTTAAAAATCGGGTGACTTTTTGTTACAATAACACAGGGGATTACTTTCTAACAATTGGAATTAGTAACAAGAACTAATTATTGTCGTGTTGATACCCACCAAACCCCTAAATGGGCTTTTTTGCTGCAATTATCTGAAATTATGATAGATGCAAGAAGTCCCCATTAGGGATTTAGGGGTAAATTGAAATGAAATACGACATTTAAGCATTTATTTCACTCGTAAATATATTTGTTAAATTATTGTAAGTCAGCAAGTACTCATGGAACTCGCAAGTGTATTTACATCACCTTTTGTGGGATTGGCCCATGCTCGTTTCATACGTAAATAACAGTATTAATTTGTTAAAAATCAGAACGTACGTATGGAACCCCCAGGGCAATTTACATGCTATATTGTGAACGATAGTGCATGAGGGTTTCACTTGTCAGTCTTTGTCCCTGATCAGTTCTTCTCCAACAATTTTGCATATCGACTTCAGCTCTTCCATCGCCTCAATCATATCTGTAAAATAATCACCCCGATACGTTAATTTCAATTCTTCAAATGCATGTTCAATTGCCTTCTTTTTGTCACTTGAAAGTGATTTTTCCTCAGTTTTCAGAAGGTTTTCGGTTTCCTGAATAAGAATTTCGGCCTGATTTTTTTTAACAACTTTATGCTTCATTTCTTTATCTTCCTGAGCATGTAGCCTGGCTTCTTCTTTCATGCGTGAAATATCCTCTTCCGTGAGTCCGGAAGTAGCCTCAATGCGAATCTTCTGTGACTTATCGGTCAACTGATCTTTGGCCGTCACATGCAGGATTCCATTGGCATCGATGTCGAAGATTACTTCAATTTTCGGAATTCCCCTTCGCAGGGAAGGTATTTCATCGAGGTGGAAATGACCAATACTTTTGTTCTGATTGGCCATGAGCCGTTCGCCCTGAAGCACGTGGATTTCAACTGAAGATTGGTAGTCGGCGGCAGTCGAGAAAACTTCAGACTGACTTGTGGGAATTGTTGTATTGGCCTCGATCAGCCTGCTCATTATACCACCCCGGGTTTCGATACCCAGAGAAAGCGGAGTCACATCGAGCAGCAATACATCTTTCACTTCCCCTGAAAGAACTCCTCCCAGAATGGCGGCGCCAATGGCAACTACCTCGTCGGGATTTACGCCTTTGGAAGGTTCTTTTCCAAAAAAATCACGGACCATTTGTTGTACCGCCGGAATTCGGGTAGATCCGCCAACCAGGATAATTTCATCCAGATCGGACCCATTTATCCGGGCATTTTTAAGGGCCAGCCGGCAGGATTGAATGGTTGATTGAAGCAGGCTGTCGATGAGTAGTTCAAAATTAGCCCGGGTAAGCTTTTTTACCAGGTGTCTGGGGCTGCCGTCAACCGTCATGATATACGGCAGATTGATCTCGGTTTCAAGCGAAGTGGTTAGTTCGATTTTTGCATTTTCGGCGGCTTCTTTCAGGCGCTGAAGTATCTGTGGGTCTTTGGGTAACTGCACGCCCTGGTCTTTTCTGAATTCATTCAACAACCAGGCAATGATTGCCTGATCAAAATCGTCGCCACCCAGATGGGTATTTCCATTTGTTGATTTCACTTCAAAAATACCATTCCCGAGTTCGAGAATCGAAATATCGAAAGTACCTCCACCCAGGTCGTAAACAGCAACTTTAATGTCGGAATGTCTTTTATCCAGTCCGTAAGCCAATGCGGCTGCGGTTGGTTCGTTGATTATGCGTTTAACGGTGAGGCCGGCAATTTCTCCTGCTTCTTTGGTTGCCTGTCTTTGTGAGTCACTAAAATAAGCAGGCACAGTAATCACAGCCTCGTGTATTTCCTGCCCCAGATAACCTTCGGCTGTTTTCTTCATTTTCATCAATAGCATGGCCGAGATCTCCTGAGGTGAATACAATTGCCCGAAAATGTTAACACGGGGTGTATTGTTTTCGCCATTCACAACCTGGTAGGGAACCCTGCCAATCTCTTTTTGAACCTGATCAAAGTTTTCACCCATAAACCGTTTAATGGAAAAAATGGTATTGATCGGGTTTGTAATGGCTTGACGTCTGGCCGGATCGCCGATTTTATACTCGCCGCTACTTGTAAATCCAACAATAGATGGGGTAGTGCGGTGACCTTCGGCGTTCAGGATCACAACCGATTCATTGCCTTCTATCACTGCCATACAGGAGTTTGTCGTTCCTAAATCAATCCCCAGAATTTTACCCATTATTTCGTTCTCCTTGTATTTTAAGTAACAACAACTAATTAATGCCGTGTTTATACACCCCAAACCCCCAAAGGGACTTTTTTGTTGCAATTATCCGAAATTCTGATAGATGCAAGAAGTCCCCTTTAGGAATTTAGAGGTAAATTGAAATACGACATTAAGCATTTATTGTATTTATGTTGAATTTGTTGTCTAAATAATTCGTCAAATGTTAGAAACTGTTTAAAACTTGAAATTTCGCCCAAAATCAAAATGAACGAAATTTAAAACAGTCTCTTAATTACTCTTTTTTTTTTATGGAACTGCAATTTTGATCGCGAATTCAGTTCCGTCCGATAGAAAGTTTATGCTTTGAAAGATTCGTTTGCACGGACAGTTTTCTTTCGTTTTTTTCACACCCGGGGCAAATCGGCGAAGGAGTGTATTATTGCGCCTATACCGGGCTGAACCCCCATCCGTATCCAAAAATTCCTCTGTTAGTCAATTTAATATCGAATTCATACTACATCAAGTCGCCTAACGGACCGAGGTTAATATTTAAGTCCCTGTCGGTGAGGTTGAAGTACTTTTTAAGCTCTTCCATTTTATTCTCCAGTTTCATGAGTGTTTCTCCCATACGTTCAATTTCTTCCTCGGTCAGTAATCCACCGTCAACCCGTCTCATGGCCTGTTTCTCAACCAGTTTCCTGATCAGTTCAATAAGTGTCAGTACCAGTTTTGCCAGACCTGAATCGGCATTTTCAGGATTCAATGAAAGCCTGGAGTCTTCAAGGTGTGTTAATTTTTCAAACTCTGCTGAAATTTCTTCGATAGAGAGGTCAATCGTATCGGTATTAAAAAGTATTTTATTTTCACTCATTTAATGATCATTTTATATTTATGTCAACAAAATTATAGGGAGGCCAGGGGCCTGTCAGCATATAATTCAGCTCCGGATGTTTGTTTTGTGATTCTTTAACTGCCTGAATCAGTTCGTCTTTCATCTCCTTTTTTAATAAAAAAACTGCATCGATCAAAATCGTTGAAGTAGTTCTTTTTCTGATTTTAGACACTGCATGGAGCCGGGTGAGTTTTTCGGAAAACTCTGCAATGATTAAATCGACATAACTTACCAGCTTTTCCTCTAAGCGATGCTCTTTCAGTTTATTATTGATGTAATCGAGAAACACCGATTTTCTAATTTCCTGATTCGCTTTAACAGGAGGGAGTTCATCGTTTTCATATTTTATTCGCAATTGCTCTTTCAGTTTTTCTGAATTACAAAAGACTTTCAGTCCGAATTCGCTCTGATTCTCGACTTTCTGTAAGTTTTGCTCAAATTCAGTGTAGTTTAACTCCAGCATTTTCCGAATCAACTCGGCAGATTCCATAATGGAACCATAGCGCATCGGAAGTAGCGTAAAATGTTGTTCCAGGTTTTCAATGATTCCGGCAAAGGCGATGGCGTTGGTTTGATCTGCTATTAAATCAGCTTTTTCGAGGTCGCTGACAACAGCCGAGATCTGATCCAGAGAAACAACCGACAATTCAGCTTCTGCAATTCCCTTCATTCCTGAGAAAAGTGCCTTTAAGTTCTCCGAACCGGAACCGCACGACAATATGCTGTATATTAATTTCCCCATCACATTAAATTCAATCGTTTCAGGAACTGTTCGAATGTAAACAGTCACTAACTAGCTACTTGTTCCCTGAAATGTTTATTAATCATATTGTGGAATTGTATTTTATCGATGGGTTTTACGATATAATCGTTGCATCCGACCATCTTTGCCCTGTAGCTGTCTCCTATTAATGCATATGCTGTCTGTGCAATTATAACCACACCAGGATTGAATTGTCGTATTTGTCGTGTAGCTTCATAGCCGTCCATTCCGGGCATTTTAATATCCATCAGAACCAAATCAATGTCGGGATGATCGTGGCAAGCTGCAATAGCTTCAAACCCCGTTTTGGCTTTGAAAATTTTCAGACTGAATTTCTTAACTATCGTTTCAAGAAGCTTTTCGGATACCTCATCATCTTCGGCAATTAGTATTTTCAGATTATGAATCAGAGTTTCTGCTTCTTTGATCGAAATATTTGTAACCGTGGGTTCTTCTTCCAGTTCTGTGCGATAGGGTAGGGTAAAATAGAATGTACTTCCTTTTCCTTCTTCGCTTTCGACCCAAATCTGACCGCCAAGCATTTCAACATAGGCTTTCGAAATAGATAATCCTAAACCTGCACCCTGAAAGGCTCTTTTGTCGGCAATATCGGCCTGAACAAAACGATCGAAGATCGCTTCCTGCCTGTTTTTCGGAATTCCGATACCGGTGTCTTTTACATAAAATTGCAGCGACATTTCGGGATTTGGCAGAGACGTTGTGGTATTCGGTAGAGGCGTTGCATGCAACGACTCTACGAGGTTATACCCAATTTCGATGACACCCTCATCGCAGAATTTGATCGCATTTTTAACCAGGTTGGTCAGGATGGCATAGATTTTTTCTTTGTCTGTCAGTATACTGGCTTTTATTTCAGGCAAGCCATTATTAAAGCGCAATTCAATCCCTTTTTTATCGGTTTCCGGTTTGAAAAAGGTATGGATGTATTCGATTTTCTCATTCACATTGGTTACCGAAACCGAAACTTTCATTTGCTGTGATTCGATTTTCGAAATATCAACAATATCGTTGATGATATTAAGCATCCTTGCCCCGCTTTTTTCGATGATCCGGATGTAATCCTGCTGTTGTTCACTGTTAAGATCAGAATCTTTTAAAAGTTCGGCAAAACCTAGTATTCCGTTCATCGGGGTGCGGATTTCGTGGCTCATGTTAGCCAGGAAAGCAGATTTCAGGCGGTCGCTTTGTTCAGCATGTTCTTTGGCTAAAATTAATTGTTCCTCTGCGTATACGCTTTCTGAAACGTCTTTGTTTATGCCGATCATCCGCTGGGGCTTTCCGTCAGGTTCTTTAAATACGAGTGCATTAGCCTTGACATGGACAATTTTTCCATTTGGATGAACAACTCTAAAGGAGGTATCAAAACTTTTACCATTATTCAATGAAGCATAACATTCATCGATTGCCCTTTGTTTGTCGTCAGGATGTAAACCATTTGTCCATGCATCAATATTGCTTGGAAAAGTATCTTTGGCAATACCATATAGTTCAAACATTCTATCGTCCCATACCATCACATTATCCTTTACATTCCAATCCCAAATACCAAGATGGCCGGCAGATGTTGCCAATTTTAATCTGGTTTCGCTTTCCTGGGCACTATCTTTCGCTATAATTAACTCCTGTTCGACCAGCTTGCGTTCGGTGATGTCGTGGTAGTTTCCCAGAATTCCCTGGATATCAGGATCGTTAATGAGATTTGTCATAGAAATCTCTATCCATTTGTAGCTTCCGTCTTTGCAACGGTAGCGACATTCGGTAGTTCCGACCGAGTCGGTTTTGTTCATAAGGTTGCCAACAAATTGCTGTGCCGAATTCAGATCGTCGGGGTGCACATTTTCCCAGGTGCTTTTCCCAACAACCTCTTCCGGTTTCCAGCCAAACCACCTTTCGATGTTTGAACTTTTGTGCCGGTTAATTCCTTCCTTGTCGATAATGACTATCACATCGCCAATATTCACCAGCATTTTGGACTGTAACAATTCATTGTGGTGCAAGGCCTCCTCGGCCTGTTTCCGTCTGGTAATGTCCATATCAAAGCCATACCATGTAATACTTCCATCAGTTAATA
>CAZDLO010000107.1:5090-11718 GCA_964506325.1 uncultured Tangfeifania sp. | reverse complement strand
ACTGAGAGAGAAAAATCGCCAGCGATTTTTAAACTCCGTGTGCTCTGGGGTTTCTCTGCTGAAAATGTATGACGGCAGAAATTTCTGTTCTCTCCAGAATTTCGATTAATGAAGAGTTATTCTCTGTGACATAAGTTATTCCAGGCTCTCAAAGGTAGTTTTCAAGATAACCAGGCAGGCAATTCAGCAGGGTGCCCGGTTCGCAATGCAGAGTCTTAATCCCCAGCAGGGAGGCAGCTTCGGTGTTGATCTTCATGTCGTCCACAAAAAGAGTCTCTCCCGGTTCCAGGGATGACCCTTCCAGTACTGCCAGGTAAGCTTCGGGCGCAGGTTTCCTGTATCCAATCTCATGGGAATAATAGGTACGGATAAAAAGGCTGTCGAGCTGAAATCCGTTCGAAGCGAAAAAAATCTCCCTGAATCTTGCAAGGTGAATGGCATTGGTATTGCTCAGCAGGTAAAGGGAGTATTCATTTCTGAGCGTGACAAGGTAATCAACAACTGCCGGGGAAAAATCGATTAGCATCGCGTTCCAGGCAGCGTCAATCTCCCTGTCCTCAGGATTGCCGGGTAACATTTCCCTTACTTTTTTACGGAACCGGACCGGGTCCTCCGATCCTGTTTCCAAACTTTTGAACAATTGGTAGCCATCCTTTTTGAGTGCATCCCAGTTGGCTTCCTTCATACCCATACGGGTAAACGCATCTACTGTTTTGCCCGAATCCAGGTTCAGGAGTACTCCGCCGAGGTCAAAGATAATATTGAGAAGAGACATTAGATAAGAGAGATAAGAGAGGAGTGATAAGAGATAAGACCAGAGTGTGGAATTGACAGGGAAAATATTCTTATTTCCGGGGTTCTTTCCATTCACCGCTGGCCTGGATGAGTTTTTTCAGCTCTTCCACGGCGTGTTCCGCCGAGACATGACGCTGAATCAGTTTCTGGCCTTTGTAGAGATTAATTTTCCCTTTGCCTGCGCCCACGTAGCCATAATCCACATCACCCATTTCACCCGGGCCGTTGACGACGCAACCCATTACCCCTATCTTCAGGTTCTTCAGGTGACTGAAATTTCTTTTGATCTCTGCAACAGTATCCCTGAGATCAAAAAGTGTTCTGCCACATCCCGGGCAGGAGATAAATTCAGTTTTGGTAACCCGCATCCTGCTGGCCTGCAAGATTCCATAAGACAAATTCTTCAGTTCATTGAAGGCAAGGTCGCATTTATTGGACAACAGGATTCCGTCACCATATCCATCAATAAACAATCCACCGAGGTCGGTGCAGGCACGCAACAAAAGATCCTCGAAATTGTTTGTACAATATGAACAGTGAAGGATAACAGGAATTTTGCAGATATGTGCATCAAGCTCCATAAAGAAAGCACGCATCTCCGCCAGGCTGTTAAGATTGTTGCTCTCCATGATGAGCACCATCTTGCGTTCCCGTTTGAGCTTTTCGATGGTCTCCGGATTCTTCACCTTAAAACAATCATACTCGGCCTTGTTGGTACGGACAAAGCGCATCTGGTTCGGGAAGAAATCGTTGTACAGGTAATCACCCAGCGAGAGGATCGGGTACTCCCGTCCTGCACGGTCTATGATTGATTTACCGTCGTAATAATAATCTGCCTCCGTCCCTGAACTTATGACTTTTATCTCATCCAGCCTGTAGGTATTCAGATCTGCTACCACTATGACAGGCTTTTTTCCTCCAATATCATTTACCGGCCTGTTTGACCTTCGCTCATACTCAAATGGATTGGTTTGTGCCACCATGGGAGCAGTAATCGGGGCATGATTCTCCCTGTCCCTGAAGATGTCCACCAATTTGCGTGCAAAAGGTATCTCCTCCACAGGATCTTCGGTAAGAGAAACCCGCACCGTATCCCCGATGCCGTCGGCAAACAAGGCACCCGAGCCGACTGCCGATTTTATCCGGCCGTCTTCCCCCTCACCTGCCTCAGTAACGCCTATATGAAACGGATATTTCATCCCTTCAAGCCGCATACGGTAATTCATCAGCCTGACGGTGTAGACCATTATCCGGGTATTGCTGGACTTGATGGAGATAACAATATTGTGATAATTCTCAGATTTACAGATTCTTAAAAATTCCATGACGGATTCCACGATTCCTGCAGGAGTGTCTCCGTACCTGCTCATGATCCGGTCTGAAAGGGAGCCATGATTGGCGCCAATCCTTAAAGCAGTGCCATTGGCCTTACACGAGCGGATGAAGGGAATAAACCGCTCTTCAATTTTCTTCAACTCCTGCCGGTATTCTTCATCCGTATATTTCAAAAGAACGAATACGGCCCTTTTATCATAGAAATTTCCTGGATTAATACGGACCTTCTCCACATTCCGTATGGCTATTTCTGCAGCGTTTGGATTAAAGTGGATGTCTGCACAAAGCGGTTGATGGTACCCTCTTTTGGCAAGTTCCTTCCGGATGTTGGCCAGGTTCTCTGCCTCCCTGATACCCTGAACAGTCAGCCTTACCATGTCGGCCCCGGCATCAATAATCCTGACGATTTGATTTACAGTGGCTTGAATATCATTGGTGTCTGTATCCGTCATCGACTGAATAATGACAGGCTCCCCAGCGCCAATGGTTACAGCACCAACCTTAACCGGAGAGGTTGACTGGCGTCTGTATTGCAACAAATTATCAATGAAGTTGAAATTCTGGTTAACCATTTTCAGCAAAATCTTTCCTAATAGCCATGCCAAATTTATCCTTTTATTTTGAATAAATTTGATCCAAAATTGCGCACCATGTCAGTTACAGTCGATGAAGTCTCTAAAATCTATGGAAATCAGCAGGCCCTTGATAAAATCTCCTTTTCAGTTGATTCAGGGACCATTCTTGGAATACTGGGACCCAACGGTGCCGGAAAGTCAACCCTGTTGAAGATCATTGCCGGATTCCTCATACAGACCTCCGGCAAAGTAAGGATCAACGGCATTGAAACGGACCCCAACAACCTGGAATACAAGAGAATGATCGGATACCTTCCGGAAAATAATCCTCTTTATACAGACCTCTATGTCCGGGAATATCTGCGCCTGGTTTGCGGGTTGTATAAAATTCCAGCGCAGAACAAACGGATCGAAGAAATGGTCGAGATGACCGGTCTTGGCCCCGAGGTTCACAAAAAGATCGGAGCCCTGTCGAAAGGATACCGCCAGCGGGTCGGCCTTGCACAGGCCCTGATTCATGATCCCGTACTGCTGATCCTGGACGAACCCACCTCTGCCCTGGATCCGGCCCAGCTCGTTGAAATAAGACAGCTTATCCGGAATATCAGCAGCAACAAAACGGTGCTGCTTTCCACCCATATCATGCAGGAAGTGGAAGCCATCTGCGACAAGGTGCTTATCCTGAACCAGGGCAAAGTTGTTGCCCTGGAGACTCCTGAGAAGATAAAAAAACTCACCCTGCAGAAAATCCGTAAAATTACCGTTGAGTTTTCTGAGCCCGTTTCTGCCGGAATATTCGGTTCGCTGCCGGGAGTTGTCAAAACTGAACAACTGGCAGAAAACAAATTCACGGTATACAGTTCTGAGGATGACCTGCGTCCCGGTCTTTTCAAGCTCGCTGTGCAGAAAAATTTAACCCTGCTGACACTTCACGAAATGGAATCCAGCATGGAAAAAAGCTTTTTGGAACTGATTAAATGAGTTATGAGTTATGAATTATGAGTTAAATTCGGATATTTGGGCTTCACTCATCACTTATAATTCATGACTCATAATTTCAATTTTTAAATCAAAAATGTCTAAGAATATGAAATCTCCACTCCTGCTTATCACATTGCTCTTTGCGGCAATTACATCATTAAATGCACAGACAGACCAGTCCGGCTATCGTGGCAGCTATGAGGACAAGACCATGTCGCCCGGAGAGGCACCGGTATTGCTTCCCTATAACCGGTGGATAGATCCTGCCGGCCAGCAGCTCTTTTTCGGAGACAAGAACCAGGAAAACCATGCCCTGGATGTAGCGCTTTCCCCTGATGAAAAATGGCTGGCGGTGGAAGGCCGTTATGAGGTGGTAATTCTCTCCGCATCCACCAGGAAAATTGTGGCAACCTTTCTGTTGAACAAGAATTTCAACAACCAGGTGCCGATGAATACCTTTTCAGGCATATGCTGGAGACAGGAAGGTGACCTTTCCCAGCTGTACTGGGGTGCCGCCGGTAAAGCAAATTCAGGGGTAATAAAGGTTAACTGGGAGAATGAAAAATTCAGGAATCCCGAATTTATTCCCTTTGCCAGGGAAGAACCTGCTGCCTCCTCCCTGGTCAACGAAGTCTGTTACCGCAACGAAGGTGGTAAGCCGGCGCTTTATGTTGTATTAAACGGAAACAACAAGGTTGTGAAACTTGATCCTGATACCAAAGCTGTCGCCTGGAGTACCCCTGTGGGAGTTGCACCTTTCGGGATTACTGAAGCTAACGGCAAAATCTATGTCACCAACTGGGCAGGCAGGCAGCCTTCGCGGAATGACCGCGATGTGGCAGGCGTACCCTGGGGAAATGCCAGGGTGAATGATGTTAACGGCGCAACGGAAGAAGGTTCTGTCACTGTTTTGGATGCTGCTACAGGCAAGGTTCTAAAGGAGATAAAGACCGGTTTGCATCCCAACGACATAATTACCGGATCTGACGGCAAATTCGTCTATGTTTCATGTGCCAACAGCGACGAGGTGGATGTCATATCCACTGCATCAGACAAGGTAACTGAAAAAATATCCGTAAGGCTAAATGCCGCCGGAAATTCCTACTGGGGCGACTCTCCCAACGGATTGGCCCTTTCTAAAGACAACAGTACCCTGTATGTTTGCAACGGGATGGACAACGCACTGGCAGTGATCTCTCTCGGGAAAAAAGCCCGGGCAGCTTCGACTGAAAAATCGAGCATCCTGGATGGCTTTATCCCCACAGCCGCCTATCCGGGCGGAGCAGCCGTTTCAACGGATGGAACCATTTATGTTGCAAATATTGAAGCTGAGGGATCCTCCATTCCATTTTATTCGGAGGGATCAACAAAGGCCAAATACAATTCCCACAAGGAGATGGCATCAATTTCGGTCATTCCGGTTCCGGAGAAATCTGAGCTTCCTGCCTATACCGAAAGGGTGATTGCCGCCAACCAGCATTTCAGGCTCGACCTTACAGCCAAACTGCCGCGTAAAGGCATGCTGCCGGTTCCTGTCCCGGAAAGGATTGGTGAACCTTCGGTCTTCAAACATGTTCTATATATTATTAAAGAGAACAGGACCTACGACCAGGTACTGGGAGACCTAAAAAAAGGGGATGGAGACTCATCGCTCACCATCTATGGCAGGAAAATCACCCCCAATGCCCACGAGCTATGCAACCAGTTTATTTTGCTCGATAACTTTCATGCATCCGGAAAATGTTCGGCAGAGGGACATCAATGGACAGATGCCTCCATCGTTACGGATTATGTGGAAAAATCAGTACGGGCCTGGTTCCGCAGTTATCCTCATGTTCAGTACGACGCACTGGTCTATTCACCGACAGGATTTATCTGGGACAATGCCCTGGCACACAAGAAAACTGTCCGAATTTACGGGGAAGCCTGCGACATTAAATTTGCCAAAAACCAGACCTGGTCAGAGATCTACAAGGGTTACCTCAACAACGAGAAACTTGAATTCAAAAATATCACCACCATCAAACCGGTGGAAGCCATTTTAAGCCAGACATTTCCATCGTCCGACAACCACCTTGTCTCAGATGTGCAGAGAGCCGATATTTTCATCAGCGAGCTGGCAGAATACGAGAAACAACCAGGGGATAAGCTGCCTGAACTGATGATAATGGCACTTTCCAATGACCATACCTCAGGGACCAGGCCGGGAGTTCCTACTCCGCGTGCTTTTGTGGCTGACAATGACCTTGCCGTCGCAAAAATTGTCGAAGCCCTCTCCAAAAGTAAATTCTGGAGCAATACTGCCATTTTTGTAACGGAAGACGATTCTCAGGATGGATGGGACCATGTTTCAGCTTACCGGACAGTGGGAATGGTAATCAGTCCCTACTCCAGAACAGGCAGCCTGGTCCATACCAACTACAACCAGGTTTCGATGGTCCGGACCATCGAGCAGATTCTCGGCATGCCTCCGATGAATATCATGGATGCAACTGCCATGCCGATGTTCGACTGTTTTTCGGACCAGCCGGATTTGACACCCTACAAGGCACTGAAGAATGAAATTCCGCTGGATGAGATGAACCCTGAGCTGCATACCCTGAAAGGCAAGGCCCTGCATTATGCGAAAAGAAGCATGGAACCCCAGTTTGATGGCATTGATGACGGGAATGAAGAGCTGTTCAACCGGATTTTATGGTTTGCTGCAAAAGGGAATACGCCCTACCCAAGATAGGCCGGGCTGGAACCTACCCTATCTGCAGTATCCCCCACGCCAGGAGAATCAGCAATCCAACGACCACCCAGCTAATGGCGAAACCTGTCAGGTCTTCACGGTAACGGGAGAAGAAATTGTGCCATCGCGATTTCTTTCCCCACCCGGGAAGGTCAAGCAACAACAGGTCATCACCCGTTAATTCACCCAGCGGTTTCTTCCCGTCAGG
>CAZDLO010000107.1:0-4990 GCA_964506325.1 uncultured Tangfeifania sp. | reverse complement strand
GCATGAAGTACGTTTTTGATGCTCAGCGCAAATACAACTGCCAGAAGAGACAATACCAGTCCGGATAACCGTCCCATCCACAACAATTTTTTGTCCTGAGCTTCCGTGTTGATGTATTTTTTGTAAAAATTCTGGGTAAACAACGCCCCAATATTCACCATGAAATTGGAACATGCCGACATATTTGCCGCTACGATGGCAGACAGCATCAATCCTGTAAGGCCCGGGCCGAGCAACATCCTGCTGCCGTATCCGAAAGCCATCTCAGGATCTTTCAGTGTAACATTGCTTTTGATCACCATGGCAGCGACTACCAGTCCGGTCAGAGCCCATCCGATAGTTACTATCCTTTTGACCATAGAACCGAATGTCTGCCCGATTCTTCCGGACCGTTCCGTATTTCCTGTGGCACACATCGATATCATGTGAGGCTGGGCTGTTATACCTACGATTCCGTTCAGGGTGAGCATGGCCAGGGTAAATCCGGTTATTCCGCTGCTGCTGTTGAAGAGTTCAAAGAAATTCGCCGGAAGTGCCTGTTTCATGCCTGTAAAACCGTTTATTTCCTTCAATCCCAAGGGAATAAGCATCATTGAGAGCATGATGATAAGGAAAGACTGGATGAAATCGGTATAAGCTGCAGAAACCAGTCCCCCGGCAAAGCTGTAAACCATAAAAGCCACTGTCATTGCCAGGACAACCCCATTGGGTGAAATCATATCACCGCTGGCAATAGATATAACTTTAGCAGCACCCTGCAGCATCGCTCCCATATTAAAAACAAAAAATGCCATGGCGAAAATCGAGTAAATCAGTCCAAGGTTTCTTCCGTACCGGTCCTCGACGATCTCACCTATCGTGGTACGCTCGCTGCGGCGGTAAAATGGGGCAAGAAGCCAGTAAAAAGGTGTGATCAGCATATTCTTCCACTGGTACCAGATCGTGGCAAAACCATGGGCAAAAGTAGCACCTGCCTGGGCCACCGGCATGTCGGCATGGGTACCGGTCCCGAAAGACTGTCCCATCATGATCCACCAGCTGAACTTTCTTTCTCCCCTGAAATAGGAATCACTGGTTTTTATCTTTCTCGACATCCACAGGCCGAAAAGCGTGATCAGGATAAAATATCCGATTAATACGACAAAATCAATTGGAGCCATGGTTTAAGTAAGAGTTATGAGTTAGGAGTTATGAGTTATGAGTTATGAATTATGAATTAGTAGTTATGGGTTGGCCGGCAACAAAAGACTGGTGGATGGAAAGGTTATTGTCCATGGTGCGGAGAAGGAGCAGATCGGCACGCTTGCCTGGTAAAAGCTCGCCCCTGTCGTGCCAGCCAAAGACCCTGGCCACATTTTTAGAGGCCATGTTGATTGCCTCCGCAAGGGTGCATCCCGTAAACCGGACCATGTTTTCAACCCCTTTCAGCAATGGAAGGGTGGCACCGGCCAGGCAATCCTGGTCTGCGCTCCGCAGCCTGCCATCTTTCGTAAGCACCACATCGGCCCCAGCGAAGCTGTAGCGGCCGGCCGGCATTCCGGCCAGATAGGTTATATCGGAGGTAAGCAGGATGTTTCCTGCCCCTTTGACTTTCAAAAAAACTGTGAGTTCTTCCGGCAACAGATGGTGACCGTCGGCAATCAGGGTTGGGACAAGGTGATCATGGGCCAGTTGGGACCAGATCGGATTGAAATGGCGGTGTATCAGGTTACCGCAACCGTTGCCCAGGTGGGTTGACAAGCTTGTCCCATTCTCCACTGCGGCATTTATTTCAGCAGTATTGGCATTTGAATGTCCTATGGCGGTGAGAATCCCATTTCCCCTGCAGTACCTGATCAGCTCCAATGCCCCCGGCAATTCGGGGGCTAAAGTGACCTGGAGCAACCTTCCTCCGGCAGCATCCAGGAAACGCCTGAACTGTTCCGTATCCGGATTTTGGAGGTACTCTTCCGGGTGACATCCCCTGAATCCTTCCAGCCGGGAAAGCCAGGGCCCCTCCAGGTGAAACCCCGGAACGGAGAGAGCAACCTCCGGCAATGCCAGGGAAGAGGCGAGTATTTTGAAGTTGCGAACCAGGTTTTCGGCACTGTTGGTGACCAATGTTGGCAGGTAGGTTGTCACCCCCGCTTTCCACAAACCTTTGGTGGCTTCAGCAATTCCTTCCATGGTAAGCTGATCCCCCGAAAAATCAACCCCGGTATAGCCATTGACCTGGTTGTCTATGAGCCCGGGGGCAACAACAGGCAACTCCCTGTCACTTTCGGAAGCAGGCAACTGTCTTAAACTGCTGATCATCCCGCCTTCAACGGTGATCTCAACAGGAGCCATCGTCTCGTAGTGAATTGCCTTTATGGTCAGACCCTGTCTCATAGCCCGGCAATCAAAATTTTACCACTTTTGAAGCAGAATTTGCATCCAGGAAGAGATGCCAGTCGGGATGTTGTTTCAGCATGGTGGCCGGTACAAGGTTGGTCAGCCCGTTGCTCAGTGTCATGGCGACAGCTTCCGCTTTCACGGAATGCGGAACCGAAGAAACAATGATCCTGCATTGCATAATCTGGCGGACGCTCATGGAAATGGCGGTGGCAGGTACGTGGTCCAGAGATGGGAACCAGCCCTCATTGACCTGCTGCATTTTGCAGCGGTCGTCCAGGTAAACGATGATGTACGGTGAACCGGTTTCAAAATCGGCAGGAGGATCATTGAAGGCAATATGCGCATTCTCGCCAATGCCTATCAACCCTACGTCGACCGGTTTTTTCAATATTTCGGCAGAAAGCCGGCTGATGTTTCCGGCTACATCCCCTGTTCCGTCGACAGGATAAAAGGCCCTGACAGGAATACTGTTGATAAAACGCTCATAGAGGTATTTCCTGAAACTGGCAGGATGGGACATATCGAGTCCGATGTATTCGTCGAGGTGAAAAACCGACACTGCCGACCAGTCGACCCCGCTTTCGGCAAGTGCTGCGAGAGTTTCGAACTGTGAACTGCCGGTAGAAACCAATAACCGGGCCTCTCCTCTTTCCCGGATTGCCTCATTTAATTTTTGGGCAACCAGGCTTGCTGCATTTTTCCCAAGTTCCGTTGGGGTAGAAGAAATGTTGATGTTCATCGTTGATATTGTTTTGCTTAGCTTCCATGGTGCCATTTCGGGCCTTAGAGGCCTGGTGGCTTATATTTTTTTCGCCAAGACACCAGGGCACAAAAATGTGCCTGCCTAAAGTTAATTAATTGTAAGATTTTTGGAGTATCCCGGACAAAAAAAGTCATATGCCGCACTTCCACCTTGGGCCTGCTAATATTTATTGCACAGAGAATAACTACTACCAATCTAAATATGCGCTTGGTAATTAATTATAATAATTCTAAATTTGCACCCGTGGACGGATTTGATTGATTGCAACCACGGAAAAAAATGCTAAAACACAAGCGTATTATCTTCCTTCTTCAATCAGCCATCCCAATTTATTTTATTCAACCGTCACCTTAAAGAAGTGACACAAAAAGTACAATTATGGGATATCTATTTACCTCAGAATCAGTATCAGAAGGACATCCTGATAAAATAGCCGACCAGATTTCAGATGCCGTTCTGGATGAGTTTCTCGCCTACGACCCAAAATCAAAAGTGGCTTGCGAAACAATGGTCACAACCGGCCAGGTAATCATGGCCGGTGAAATAAAATCTGAAACCTATGTTGATGTAAGGGAAGTGGCACGCCGCGTCATCAACAGGATCGGTTACACCAAGGCGGAATACCAGTTCGACGGTGATTCCTGCGGTGTTTTGACAGCGCTTCACGAACAGTCTCCGGATATCAACCGCGGTGTGGAACGTGCAGACCCTGAGAACCAGGGTGCCGGCGACCAGGGGATGATGTTCGGTTATGCCTGCAGTGAAACGGACAACTACATGCCGCTTCCGCTGGAGATGGCCCATGCGCTGCTGAAGGAACTGGCTAAAATACGCAGGGCAGGAAAAGATATGACTTATCTACGTCCTGACGCCAAATCCCAGGTGACCATCGAATACGGCGACAACAACCTGCCATTGAAAGTGCACACCATCGTCATTTCCACCCAGCACGACGAATTTGATGCGGATGATGAGAGGATGCTTGCCAAAATCAGGGAAGATGTTCAGAATATCCTGATTCCGGCAACAAAAGCCATATTGCCTGTCCGGATTCAAAAACTGTTCGAACCCGGGTTCATCCTGCATGTCAACCCTACCGGGAAGTTTGTAATTGGCGGACCGCACGGAGACAGCGGGCTTACCGGACGCAAAATCATTGTTGACACCTATGGCGGCCGCGGAGCGCACGGCGGTGGTGCCTTCTCGGGCAAAGACCCTTCAAAGGTTGACCGCTCAGCAGCCTATGCGGCCAGATACATTGCCAAGAACATGGTAGCTGCTGGTGTCGCCGGGGAGATGCTGGTGCAGCTTGCCTATGCCATCGGCGTTGCCCAGCCTGTCAATATTTATGTCAACACCTACGGTACTTCCAAAATTGCTTTGCACGACAACGAAATAGCGGATAAGATTGCAACCCTCTTCGACCTTCGGCCTTATGCCATTGAACAGGAGCTGAAACTCCGGAACCCCATCTATGAAGAGACTGCCGCCTACGGGCACATGGGCCGCACACCGCGTACGGTGACGAAATCCTTCAAATCAGCCTATTTCGGCGAGGTGGTAAAGGATGTCGATCTTTTCACCTGGGAGAAATTAAATGCGGTGGAGAAGGTGAGGAAAGAATTTGGAATGGAGTGATGAACTGGAGTTATGAATTAGGAGTTATGAGTTATGAGTTATGAGTGGGGGCTGGAGTTGTTCGTTTTCCTCTGTAAAATAAAAGAACTGTCACAGAGAAACACAGAGAAAAGAGATAAGACATAAGACATGAGTCATGAGCTGGAGTTATGAATTATTGTCTTGTCCTGAAATAGGTTTACAGAAAAAGTAAACAAAAATCAGGATTATGAA
>CAZDLO010000106.1:0-11916 GCA_964506325.1 uncultured Tangfeifania sp. | reverse complement strand
GAGTTATGAGTTATGAGTTATGAGTTATGAGTTAGGAGTTAGGAGTTAGGAGTTATGAGTTATGTTTATTTTGAATAGGATTATTACAATGCAATATGTCACCCTCCGGGTACTGTGTTTGGTTGTTGTACTGACTGTATTTCAGCGAAATGCAGGTGCAAAAAGCCGGAAAGCCTTTAGCGGGAGCCGTATCCTTGCCTCTGCAGGGAAGATTGCCTATCCTGACAACAGGCCCTCTGCCAATTATTGTCTGTACGCCAAAGATTTTGGCATTGTGCTGAAGCACGGCATGCGTTCAGACAGTTGCGATTACCTGGGAGCAAGGGATGTATGGGTCTGGGAGAACAAAGGCACTTATTTCATGCATTATGATGGTGCAGGGCCAAAAGGTTGGAGGGCCTGTCTGGCAGTAAGCAAAGATTTGGAAAACTGGGAAAAGAAAGGACCTATTCTGGACTTTGGAGAAGCCTCTCAAAAAGATTGTGCAACAGCTTCTTATGGAACTACCTATTTTGAAGGTAAAAAGTGGCATATGTTTTATATAGGAAGTCCAAATACAACAAAAAAACCCGAATTAGTGCCTGCTTTTCCTTATCTGACCATGAAGGCCGAAAGCAATTCTCCTTTTGGTCCATGGAGAAAGCGATATGACATAACCCCTTTTGACCCGAGGAAAGGTACTTATTATGAGGCAACTGCAAGTGCCGGTCAAATTATTAAAGATGGCAGAAGTTATTTAATGTTCTTTTCGGCATCAACAGGAATCCCAAAAATCATGCGGACTATCAGTATTGCCAGAACCAAAGATCTTGACGGGGCCTGGATCATTGACGAAAAACCCATGCTTCCCCTGGAAGAGCAGGTAGAAAACAGTTCGCTCTATTACGACAAATCCTCAGGAACCTGGTTTCTTTTTACCAACCATGTCGGATTGAAAGACAAGCTTGAATATACAGATGCGATTTGGGTATACTGGTCCAAAGACCTGAACAACTGGAGTCCTGACAACAAAGCCGTTGTGCTGGACGGAACAGGCTCCAAATGGTCAAAACACATTATTGGACTGCCTTCCGTTGTAAAATCGGGGAATCGTCTGGCTTTGTTTTATGATGGCAATGTTGAAAATGAAATGCCCAGTGGAATCAAAAGTCATATGAAAAGGGATATCGGACTTGCGTGGATTGACCTTCCAATACACCTTCCGACTAAATAATAGTCCTGCAGATTCCGCCGGAAAGCCTTTTTAAACTTAACCGGCAAGCCCTGCCTCAGATCCCTTTTGTTCCCTGTCAAGGTCTCTCACATCAAAAAACACATGGAGAATGTTCGGGTTTTTACTGTTCAGTGCATGCCTGATTTCCCTCAGCTGATCTTCAACAAAGGAGGCACGGGCCTTATCTGCCAGGTCAATTCCAATGACCAGGATAAACTTACTCTTACCCATCAGCATGGCTGAAACATAATTGACACGGTGAATCATTGGATAATTCATGACCATTTTACTGAATTCGTCGCGATCCTCCCTGGGAATATTCTCTCCAACTATCAGTTTCCTCAGTTCATTAATCATGAAAATCGATATGGATATCAGTAAGATACCCACCATGATGGATCCAATGGCGTCAAAAACCGGATGGACAAACCAGGCTAATGCGGTAGAGATCAGAACAATGGTTAATCCAAGCAAGGCAGCTGAATCTTCCAGCAAAATCACAAACAAATTTGTATCCGTTGATTCCTGCAGAGCCTTGTAGATACTTTTGCCACCGGTCGTCTTTGAAAACACATTGTAGGCTACCTGGAACGACTTTCCTTCAATTATGATTGAAACAATCAGTACAATAAAAGACCACTTGATATTGTGCAGTTCAGTAGGTTGAAATAATTTATGGACACCTTCATAAATCGAAAATGCTGCACCCACAAAGAATAACAGTACGGCTACCAGGAACCCCCAGAAATATTCTTCTTTACCATACCCAAATGGATGCATCTCAGTAGCCTTCTTTGCAGACCGCTTGTTACCAACCAGAAGGAATACCTGGTTTCCACAATCAGCCAGTGAGTGGATTGCCTCTGCCATCATCCCGGCACTATGTGTAACCGCTGAAACAATGAATTTTATGATTGTTATTAGTATATTGCTGCCTAACGCAAATACTACTGCTCTTACTGACCCGCTATGTCCCGACATGTATAATGGTTTGGAAAGCCCAAAAATACTTGTTTTTTATCAATTGGATGGAATAAAAATTTAAACTGCTATTTTTGTTCTGAAGCTGATTTTACCGAAGGATGGATCCCAAACAAACCGTTGTAGAAATATTCAAAGCCGGAGTGCAGAGCGTACTTCCTGAAATCTTGATCAGAGATAACATTATCCTGGAAAACAATTACTTATATTGTAAAAACCTCGTTTTTAACCTGGATGGATTTGAACATATTTACATCATCGGTTTTGGAAAAGCCTCAGCAGCCATGGCCCTTTCTATGGAAAATCTGCTGGATATTAAGATCACAGGCGGACATATAATCACCAAATATGGTCATTCCGTTAAGTTAAAAAGCCTTTCCATAACAGAGGCAGGTCATCCACTACCTGACAACAACGGGTTGGCAGGAACGGAAAAAGTCGTTCATGTTATTGAACAAGCAACCGAAAGAGACTTTATCATCGTTCTAATTTCCGGGGGTGGTTCTGCCCTGCTGGCCGATCTTCCCGGGCAAATCAGTTTGGACGACCTAAAAATCACCAACAGGTTTCTGGTAAATTCGGGTGCAGACATCGGCGAAATGAATTCAGTCCGAAAACACATATCCAGGTTAAAGGGAGGTCAGCTCGCGCGTCTATCCTACCCTGCCTCATTATTGACCCTGATGCTTTCTGATGTGATCGGGGATTCAATGGATGTGATTGCCTCAGGACCAACAGTTGCAGACCCATCTACCTATAATGATGCTCTACGGGTAATTGACAAATACAACTTAGGAATTTCGTTGCCCGCTTCTGTAATGGGCTACCTGGAAAAAGGCAGATCAGGATTAATTTCGGAAACTGTGAAAGAGGGGGATCCTGTTCTCCAACACACCTGGAATTGCATTTTGGGCAACAATAACACCGCCCTGTTCGAGGCAAAAAAAATGGCTGAACATTTTGGATACCAGGCATTCATCGTTTCGGATGCAGTTTCCGGAAATATAAATGAAGTTTCTGAATACCTGTTTTCCAATATTGCTCAATTCACCCGGAAATCTGATAATACGAAGACTGCCCTATTATTCGGGGGTGAACCGACGGTACACCCAACCGGAGAAGGAAAAGGAGGCCGCAGTCAGCACCTGGCACTTTTGATGGCAAAAAAAATAGCTGGCATGCCTGGGGTAACCTTTCTTTCAGCAGGAACAGATGGCACGGATGGACCTACCGACGCAACCGGTGCAGTTTGTGATGGATCTACCTTACAATATGCAGTCCGAGAGGGAATTGATATACAGAAAAGCACCCTGAATTTTGATGCTTATCCGTTCTTTGAAGCTGTTGGCGGACTACTGAAAACCGGTCCCACCTATACCAACGTAATGGATTTGATGATTTTGTTGATTGATAACCGACAAATCGTGGATGATCATAATCACCGGAATACATTCTTGTAAAGGCACATTCTTTACAAGATTCAGGAAAACATCTTCAAAATCTCCTCTTTGACCACAGCCGGGTCAGCGCCAAGAGGAAAAACTTTCTCCGGTTCAAGATAGCTGACCGGATTTTCTCTTTTAAACTTTTCAATACCCCCTCCGGTAATATTGAGCATGATAATTGAACCGGTACCAACAGACTTCTCTTGTACAGCTTTTATCAGGGAAGCGACTGCCACAGCAGCAGCCGGTTCAAGATCATTTCCCTCGTGCTTCAGGAATAGGTTGGCCGCAGTATCTGCCTCATCGTTTGATACAGCATAAATTTTACCACCGGCATCATTTAGTGCATCATACAAGCCTCCTTTGATCGCATAAGGAGGTTTCCGGTTTGATAATACCTTGGCTTTGATCTCATCTACCTGGTTCCTTGCAATGCCATCATCCATGGGCAGAATATTCGGTGATTTTACGTCCCATGCCTCCTTGATAGGAAGAAAGGGTGCATTTTGGGAAAGCATCAGTTTCATCATGTTAGATCCGTAGCGACCGTCTTCAAGAAACCGCAGATTGGCTTCCCAGGCAGCGATTGCACCTGTACCGCTTCCGATAGCCTGAAAATAGAAGTCCGGAATCTTCCCGATTGTTGTTACTGCAGATAATACTGTTGTCCCCATGCCATCCCGGCGGGCCACATTTTTGGCACCACCTTCCGGATAAAAACCATCCATTTCAACAGCGAGGTTCGACAGGTGAATTGCATCAAAATAGTCGCCACCCTTTTCGCAGGCAATAACCCTGACACAGGGATCAATGCTGCCTTCAAACCAAAGCGCCTTAATATTGTCCAGAGGAATTGTCAAAAGGAGCGGAATCTTGTTTTGGGAACAGACCCGTGCAAATGCCCTTGCAGTATTTCCTGCGGAGGCCACAACCATAACTCCTTTGGAACTGTTGGTCCTGGCACAGACAGAGTATGCTTCACACTCCTTGAAGGTACCTGATTTCATATTGGCTCCCTTTTCAGGCCAGTAACCATTAAATGTGATGTAAAGATTTTCCAGCCCAAGGATCTCCGACAGGCCTCTGCTACGATAGGTAACAGGGGCACCTGACCCTTCAAGGATCCTGCAAACAGGCAGCCAGTCTGCAAAACAGTACAATCCTGGGATATCAGTGTGCAGATTCAATCTTTTGCTTTGGTAAACGGTCCTGATAAGACTTGGCTGATGAGGGTGCGGACACTGAAGTTCCCAATTGACATCCGGAAATTCTGTATCACAGCAGAGCGACTTCAAATGGTAATTTGTCGGTTTGAATTCAGACATTGCAATTGTGTTTGAAAATCCAAATTTAATTCATTTGAGATCGCAGACAACACCCTGGCAGGTCAAAATCTGAAGCAGCAAAAGAAAAAAGCAGGGAGTATGAAAACCTCCCTGCTTTACCTAACCTAAACCTAACCTAAATAACCTTTCAAAGTGTGAAAGGGTACGTTTAATATTTTTATTGATTACCTCAATTATATAGCAAATGTAACACAAATGTAATGCTTCTACAAATCTTTTTACATAAAAAATGTTAATATGTTTTTTTACTCTCTCATATTATGATAAACATTCGTAACATCTTCATCTTCATCAAATTTACCAAGCAATTTCTCAATAGCGGCCATCTGTTCTTCGCTTAGTTCCTTGGTCTCGGAAGGAATACGTTCAAAATCAGCACTGATAATTTCAAAATTATTCTCTTCCAGGTACTTTTGAATAGGTCCGAATGCCTCAAAATCACCGTAAATAATGATAGCCTCGTCTTCGTTGAAAATTTCCTGCACCCCAAAATCGATCATCTCAAGTTCAAGCTCCTCGATATCGAGACCTGGTTTATCCGTAATTTTGAACTGGCATTTGCGTTCAAACATATAATCGACACACCCTGTTGTTCCCAGTGATCCGTTCAATTTGGTAAAATAGCTCCTTACATTGGCCACTGTCCGTGTTGGATTATCAGTTGCAGTTTCAACAAGTATCGCGATCCCATAAGGGCCATACCCTTCATAAACCACCTCTTTGTAATCGGCCTGGTCTTTAGATGTTGCTTTTTTAATGGCACGTTCCACATTTTCCTTGGGCATGCTTGCCGCTTTCGCGTTTTGCATCAATACCCTCAAACGTGAATTGGAAGCCGGATCCGGCCCACCTGTTTTAATGCAAATAGCAATCTCTTTACCAATCCTGGTAAATGTTTTGGCCATTGCACCCCAACGTTTCATCTTCCTTGCCTTACGATATTCAAATGCACGTCCCATAACTTGAAAACAAATTTAATTTTGGTCTGCAAATTTAATGCATTTTGATAAAAACAGACCTGACTTTAAAGGATTGTTAAAAAAGATTCTCTCTATCACCTCTGATTTTCCGCAGGAAGGACCAGCTGCCGGACATTATAACGTATAACATCCTGAAGAGTAACGGTTTGATGTTTCCCCGGGAAATTAAGCAATTGTAAATATTTTACTTCGGGTTTCGTCCTGCTCAATGGAAGTCCTACCGGATTGTGTTCGTTGTCCACAATTAAACGGGAAACCGGTTTCGACATCTTTTCAATATCCCCGGCTTCAAGTGCGGCAGGACCAAATACTGCTGCTATTTCAAATCCCAGCTCCCGTACAATGGATTGCTGAAAATAATTCACCAGCACAGGAGTAAAATTCATTCCTGACTGCTCAAGAGCGGCTTTTGCTTCAGCGATCGTTTGCCGTATTGAATCAATATTCTGCAGTGCCTCTTTTTCAGTTCCCAAACGCTGTGCAATTTCCATGACAGATTTTTCAATAGTAACCATACTGTAATCTGTATCAATCTTAAGAAGAACCTCCTGCTTCAAATCCATTCCTGACTGCAAGCGTTGGACCATCGTTTCGTATCCACCGAAAATAATCAGTCTTGCATGCACAACAACAGGAATATCAACAGCTCTCAATTCATACTCGGAAGGATGTTGCATCTCAAACGGAGCGAGCACAACAATATTCCTGGCACCTGCAGCTTTAGCAAAAGCGGCAGTCCAGGAGTTGGTGGCAACAACCATAGAATCCATTTTCGCCGGTTCAGAGCAACCGGTAAGAAAGAATGCAACAATCGCTGAAATTACAAGTGACTTCATTTTCTTTTCAGTATTATGAGCAATAAAAACACAACCGAAGCAATTAATGCGATAGTCGAACTTGCCGGCAATCCTAGAACAATTGAAAGCAGAAACCCTGCAGTGGCAAAGGATCCTCCCCAAAATGACGACCACAGTATCATACTTCTGAAACTCCTGGCGTGATAGGAAGCAATTAGCGCGGGCAATATCAACAGTGCATCCAGCAGCAGGGCTCCGATAAGTTTCATCGCTGCTGCCACCGTTATGGCAGTAATAAGTATAATGGCATAGTAAAAGACTGTTTCATTGACACCGGAAGTCTGAGCAATATCCCTGTCAAAAAAGACAGCCCTGAGCTGAAAACGGAAGATCGACTGAAAGGCAATGAGCAGCAATGAGAACGCCAGTGTGCCTGCAAATTCAAAATCATTCAGCGTATACAAGCTTCCCCACATTAAGCTGAGGGTATCTTTTGCCGGTACCTGGAAACGGTAGATAAAGATAAAGGCAAGAGAAATGGATAAAACCATAAAAAATGCACTCAACTGACCCGGATCAGCCTTCAGTGAACGCGACATACGTGTGATAAGCAAGACCAGTAAAAGATTCACAACCAGTGTTCCTGCAAAAGGATTGAAATCCATGGCCAGGGATAGAGCTCCACCCAGGATGGCCCCATGCATCAACATGAATCTCAAAGGCAACAAATTCATCCGTAGCAGGTAAACACCTGTTATAGGAAAAGCAAATCCAGTCAGAATCAATACTATAAAGCCTTTAAGAATTGGCTGATATGTAAATATATCTACCATAATCTCCCGTTTTTCAATGATTTTCTGCTCCAGTTCAGTTTATCTGTCCAGTAGTTATCATGCGAAACCAGCAACATTGTCGGGGCCTCATTCCTGCTCAATTCGAACAAAAGTTCTCCAAGCTCTTCTTTTCCTTTTTCATCAAGGTAGGATGTTGGCTCGTCCAGCAAGAGCAATCTGGCATTCTGACAGAGACACCTGGCCAGGGAGATCCTTTGTTTTTCTCCACCGGAAAGCTGGTGAAACAGTTGGTTTCGCAAATGAAAACAACCCGTTTTGCGCATTGATAATTCGACCCTGTATTCGCGCTCGCTTTCAGCAATTTTAATTCCGCTGACTCCGATTGCTACGACTTCTGATGCTGTTATGGGAAAATCGTTTTTTATGGTTTCCTGGTTCAGATAGCCGGTCTGAAAGCGGTTTTTGTGCCAGGATGAACTTCCCACCTCATCTTCTCCAACCAGAATTGTACCATGTAATGGTTGTATCAAACCCAGCACAGTTCTCAGCAAGGTACTCTTTCCGCTACCATTTTCACCATCGACGACCAGTTGTTCACCTCTACCCAATTCAAGGTCCAGGTCCTCCAGTATTATCTTGCCGGCGATTCCAACCTTCAGTGAGTTGATTTTAAGGGTTGTACCCTGTACTTTTCCGGCCCTTTTCCTGAGAAAGAGGTAGGTATCCTCCATACTCATTTTATCCGTGATCAAATCCTCTGTCCGGCACTGAATATGATCCACGAGCTTATCATAGGTATATTTTACTCCATATTGTTCAAAAACGGGGATGGCTCTGGCGCTTAACAACTCAATGTGACAATTCCTTATTCCCAGCCTGACGATCAGTGCAGCTGCAGCTTTCCCGGCAATCTTATCCCTTAAAAAGAGTTCATTTGCGGGGCGGGGGAAACCATTCAAGAATGTTTCCAATTCAAAAAGCGGGTATAGCCAATGTTCATCGCTGGCAAATACCTGGATATTTTGGTGGATTAAGATAAGTGAGTGTTCCAATTTTTAAAATTTGATCAAAAATAGGTTTTTTAAGAGATAACCGGTTAAGTATTCAGGATACGACACTTGATTTTTTTACCCATCTGCCACCTGGAAACAACAATAGACCATTGAGGAAAAATGCACATAAAATAATCAGGTTTCCAGCCAATCCATGACCTGAAATGGCTGCAATCTTTCCTGATAGTGCTACCAGACCACCTGTTACAATAGCAAAATTGCTATGGAGCCTGCTATTTCTGAAGCCGAGCAAACCGGCCAAAACCGGAAGAATGAATGCTCCGGAAAAAAAGGAAAGCGCTATAAGAAGGGCCTGGACTATGGATGTCACATATAGAGACAGTACAATGCTCAGGAGTCCGGTACCAACCATGATAAGTTTGGTGATTTTTACAGATATTTCTGTATCAAGATCTTCCCGGATCGTATTTGTAACAATGACCGACGATGTCAGCAAGGTGGTAGCGGCAGAAGACATGACTGCCGACAAAATAGCAGCTACCAGCAATCCAATACCCCACTCCGGCAGAATGTAGTTCATTACGGAGATCAGGGAAGAACCTTGCCTGAAATCAAAATCAGGAAACCTGTTGGCAGCAAATACTCCCAGATAAGTAATAAGGAAGGCGAAAGGAATCAATATCAAGGCAGTCAACAATACACTTTTTCGGGCAACATTTTCATTTTTAGCACAATACAGACGCGTATAAATATCCGGACCGACCAGGAAAGTTGTTGAATAGGTTAAAAACAAGACAAAAAGATCCATCGGATGGAATGCATTGTTAAACGGGAAATCCAGGGTGTTTGTTGACACCGGCCCTACCGGAGTACCATAATGGAGAAATCCAGCGACCACAATCACACCAAGAATAATAATAAATGACTGTATCAGGTCCGTTTTAATAACTGAAACCTGTCCGCCAACTGCGGTATAGAATATGAAAAGCAGTCCGATTCCCCATACCGACGACTCGTAGGACCATCCAAAAAAGCTGTTCATTACTTTGGCTCCTCCGATAATCTGCGCGGCGATCACCCCGATCCATGCAATAGGAATTACAAGGGATGCAATGATTTTTGCTTCTTTTCCGTAATGATCTCCGACCAATTGTGGCAGGGTATATTTGCCCTGCCGTTTGACCAAAGGAGCTACCAAAACCAGCAACAAAAGTCCGAAAGCTGCCATCAGGAGAAGCCATGCAGCAGCCCATCCCTGGTAAAATGCAAGGTCACAGCTGCCCAGGATCGCAGTGCTGCCCAGGATAGTCGCCAGCAAAGAACCTGTAATCTGCCATACATTTCCCTTGTTTCCCGCAACCATATAGTCTCCTGAAGTGCGTATTTTCCGGGAGGAATAGATCCCGATGCCTATCATCAGAATTATGTAAATCAGCAGAATAAGGTACTTAATCATAAGTAGGAATTATTTCAGCGGAAGATTTTTTGAAATGGCGTTTCCATAACCACGGATAAGGATTTTGTCTTTTTCGAGCGTGACGACTGCAAAACTGTTGGAATCGGGAAAATTACCTTCGATCATTCCCCGAAGTGTGTAATAGTGAATACCGTTGATCTGCTCATATCCGCCACTGTGTTCATGGCCATGAAATACACATTTGACCTTGTTGCTTTTCTCCAGCATGGTTCTGATTAAACCGGCATTGTGGATCATGGCAGCGGAATCTCCGTAAAGCAGCTGATGAACAAACACAATGATGGGCAATTTACTATAATTCAATTGATTATCAAGCCACTTTAATTCACTGTCTGGTATATTCGCATCTTTCCAGTCAAAACTTCCACTGTTGTAGGAACGCCCTGCGGAATCGTAACAGGCATCGAGTACAATAAACCTGTATCCACCTTTTTGGAAGGCATACCATGTACTATCGGCGTTAATATTTGTATTGGCAGCGATGGAAGAAAATTCCTTTTTAGAGATACAATCTTCATCATGGTTTCCCAAAACATGGTAACGATCCCCAGGGAAACGTGAAAAAGCATTTTCTATGGTTTCCAGGAAGCCAAGGGCAGCGTTTTTGTCGGCAGGCACCGACATATCCTTAAAGTCGCCAAGCTCGATCAGAAAGCCGGCTTGTACCTTGTTCATGGTATCAATGCACTGATCCAGTTTTTCCAGTGACTGGGTGTATTTCCGGGTTCCCCGGTCGGGAATGGCCGCATAGTGGACATCGGTAAACATTCCAAAAGTGAAAGTCTGAGCCTTAATGCTGAAACCTCCCTGAACCAGTAATACAAGAACTATAAAAAGTCTTTCCAGTCTGATCATCTGAAGTCATTTAAAATATTACCAATCAATTTTACGGGATTAAGAATTAAAGTTCACATACATTCCATTAATTCAGCAACCAAGCAATAAATCCTCCCTAAAAATAAGCAACTTCACGGCACCGGGCAATAGTATTTGAGGTGAGGTATTAAAATCCCGGAACTGAAAAATTAAACTGAAAGTGTGATATTTATTAGGAATTAGAGCCCCGGAAAGTATTTACTTTGTAACTTGGATTAGCCAAAACAGGAAAAAAAAGACCATAATGAATCCTAAATTAATACACCTATGAAAGCAATCAGAAAAAGTCTGCCTCAGAAGGGTCTATGGATGGAAGAAGTTCCAGTTCCAGAGCCGGGAGTCAATGAAGTACTGATAAAAATATCTAAATCAGCCATTTGCGGAACAGACCTTCACATTTACAAGTGGGATACATGGGCACAGAAAACTATTAAAACCCCTATGACCATCGGGCACGAATACGTTGGCAAGGTTGTCAAAATCGGAGATGAAGTAACCAAAGTCAGCATAGGTGAACGGGTTACAGTAGAAGGACACATCGCCTGCGGTTTTTGCCGCAACTGTCGCAGGGGCAGAAAACATATTTGTGATCACACCATCGGTATCGGCGTGAACCGTGACGGCGGCTTTGCAGAATATGTCTGTGTTCCTGCTGAGAATGTGCTCCATATTGATTCAAGGATTCCGGATGAAATTGTTTCCATCATGGATCCGCTCGGGAATGCGACCCATACTGCCCTCTCCTTTCCCCTGATTGGCGAGGATGTCCTTGTCACAGGAGCAGGCGGACCAATCGGTTGTATGGCAATTGCAATCTGCAGGTTCGTTGGTGCACGCAATGTTGTTGGTTCAGAGGTGAGCAATTACAGAAGGGAACTTGCCAGAAAGATGGGGGCTACCCTGGTAATTGATCCCATGAAAGAGGATATTTCAGCGGCCATGAAACAAGTTGGAATGGTTGGCGGTTTTGATATAGGATTAGAGGTGTCGGGTT
>CAZDLO010000105.1:0-12085 GCA_964506325.1 uncultured Tangfeifania sp. | reverse complement strand
GATTAACTCCTACCTTTTTTAAACAACTCAAGTACAAAAAAAGAGGCGTTAACAACAAGGTGTGAATTATGTAACCTTTTCCCATAATTTTATAACAATTTGAGGGTAAACCAGTTGTACCTTGTTTTGTTTTTAATGAAAAAACAATGAACATATTATTGGTATACCCGAAGTATCCGGACTCTTTCTGGAGCTTTAAGCATGCTATGCGGTTTATTTCAAAAAAGGCAACAGTGCCACCGTTGGGTTTAATTACTATAGCAGCAATGCTTCCAAAAACATGGCAGAAGAAATTGACTGACATGAACGTTGCGACACTAAAACCGTGCGACATCATTTGGGCAGATTATGTCTTTATCAGTGCCATGTCCATCCAGAAGGAATCTGTGGAATTGGTTATCGGCGAGTGTATTAAATACAAAACCAAAATGGTCGCCGGTGGTCCACTTTTCACCCAGGAATATGACAACTATCCCCAGATTGACCATTTCATCCTGAATGAAGCAGAAATCACACTGGCGCCGTTCCTGGCAGATTTGGAAAAGGGAAATATTCCGGAAAAAATTTACAGCACCAGCAAATTTGCGGATATTTCAACAACCCCTGTCCCCGAATTCGGCTTGTTGTCTCGGAAGGACTATGTGGTAATGAACATTCAAGTTACAAGAGGGTGCCCATTTGCTTGCGATTTCTGTGAAATAACCACACTTCTTGGCCATAAAGTCAGGATGAAAAAAACAAATCAGATCTTAGCTGAACTTGAAGCCTTGTATAGTCTTAACTGGCGTGGCCCGGTTCTTATCGTCGACGATAATTTTATCGGCAACAAACATGAAATCAAGACAAATCTGTTACCTGCATTGATGCAGTGGATGCAAATCCACAATTTCCCCTTTACTTTCGAAACCCAGACCTCCATCAATCTTGCAGATGATGATGAACTATTGACCATGATGGTTGCAGCAGGTTTTACATCGACATTCATCGGCATCGAAACGCCGGAGGAGATTTCACTGCTGGACTGCAATAAGGGTCAGAACAGGAACAGGGATCTGTTAGATAGTGTGAAGAAAATTCAAAAGGCGGGCATGTATGTGGCCGGAGGTTTTATTGTAGGATTTGATACCGATACTTCGACTGTTTTTCAAAAACAGATTGATTTTATTCAGCAGAGTGGAATAGTATCTGCCATGGTGGGAATTTTACATGCTCCCAAAAACACCACCTTGTATAATCGCTTAAAACAGGAAAACAGGCTAATAAATGCCTCCAGCGGAAACAATACCGATGCTTCCATGAATTTCGTAACAAAGATGAATACAAAAGAGCTGGTAGATGGATATAACAGACTGATAAACAGCATATATTCTATAAAGCCTTACTACAAAAGGGTGCGCCAGTTCCTAATCAACTATGAAAACCTTTATGCAGTAAAAAAGAAGGCACGTTTTTCTCTGATCAGCAGTTTCTTAAAAACGGTTTACGTTATTGGGATTGTCAACAAAGGCAGGGGCGAATTTTGGAAATTGTTGGCCTGGACCCTGCTCAGAAGACCACAGCTTATAAAGGATGCTGTCCAGTTCGCCGTTTATGGTTATCATTTCAGGATTGTTTACAGAATAGGAAAATAGCAGGTGACGACCCTATTTCAGCAATGCTGGGTCCAATAAGATGATTACATCTATGACTTTTGTACAACATCAGGAGGAAGTTCCCGGATGTCATCTGAGATAATTTTTCCATCTTCCAGGGTAATTACCCGGTGCGCCATTTTGACTACCCTGGGATCGTGAGTGGAAAAAATAAAAGTTATCAACTCTTCATGATTCAGCTTCTCCATTATTTCCAAAAGGGTTGCTGCTGACTTGGAATCGAGGTTGGCAGTAGGTTCATCTGCAAGTATAAACTTTGGCTTTGATGCAAGCGCCCTCGCGACTGCCACCCTTTGCTGCTGACCTCCTGATAATTTTGGTGGCCGGCTATTAACCCTGTCTCCAAGACCTACTGCATTCAGTAGCTCAAGAGTGCGTTCATTTCTTTTCTTTTCAGGCCATTTCTGAAGTGTCATTATGAACTCAACATTTTCTTTAGCTGTCAGAACAGGAATTAGGTTGTAGGACTGGAAGACAAATCCAATATTTCGTAGCCTGAAATCAATGAGTTCTGAAGATTTTAGCTTGGAGAGGTCAGTACCTCCAATAATAATTTCACCTGATGTTGGCATATCAAGCCCGCCAATCATGTTCAGAAGTGTAGTTTTTCCGGAACCTGAAGGTCCGACAATAGCCACAAACTCAGCTTCAACAAAGTCCAGGGTCACGTTATCAACGGCATGAACCTTAACTTCCGATGAATTATATATCTTATTTACATTTCGAATTTCAATTACTTTCATTCGTCAATACAGTGTTAATTATTTGAATATCAACAATTTCTTTACATTTTCACTATTACTATAAATTTGGTCAAGTTATATTTCTATTCGATCCTTAGTGCCTCTACAGGGTTAAGTTTTAAAGCCTTTCGAGCCGGCCAGACCGATGAAACCACAGATGTAGCCATGACCAGTATTGTAATAAATACAAACAGTTTAGGCGTTACAACCGGGTATACTTTTGCAGCGAATCCTATGGCTTCAAAACCATCACCCCAGGCAGAGAAATGAATCCCTGTATTTCCCAGTATTGATGCAATTGCCCAACCGCAAAGCATTCCTGCCACCGCTCCAACCAGTGTCAGAAATATGGTTTCCAGCATGATCATGGTAAAAATTCTGCGATGATTCATACCAATCGCCATCAGCATACCAAGTTCCCTCGTCCTTTCCAGAATGGCCATCAGCATTGTATTAATTATTCCAAAAGCAAGAGCCAGCATGATTATTCCAATGAAAATGAAATAATATATGATCATAAAATCATTCATTATGGCTGCATCAGGGGCAAGTTCCTTCCAGGTACTGACTGAATTATCCCCTGAAATGCGGACGAGTCTTTCCTTGACAAGATCAACATCTTCAAGGTTTTTAAGCAAGATGGCAACTTCGTGGGTGAGTAATGCATCACCTCCATAAAGCTTTGCCAGTTCACCCGAATTAACAAAAGCTGACACCTGGTCAAAACCGGAGTTTGTTGTCCTGTAAATACCACAAACCCTGAAAATGCCCTGAATAGGAGTTCCAAGACGATCTGAAAATGCAACCTGAACCTTATTCCTCAGCCTGTAATCCAGAGACAGATCTGTGATCATTAAACCATAACTGTTCAATTCCTTCAAACTGAATACCTCAGCCAGTGCCTCATGGAAATCCTTCTGCGATTTGTACCTGGTTCCCTTGAGAGTATGAAGCATTGAAAGAATTTTTTCCGGGACTTTTTCCATTGCAAGTTTTTCAATAGTACTGTCTGAAATAATGAATTGCTTCAGTTTTAGTAACTCCGCCGTTTTATCGCTTATAAGAATATCTCCTGATCGCTGAGCGTCGAGGTAAGTCCCTCCGGGGGAAATTATTTTACCATAGATTGTGGTAACAAGCTTTTCCTTATCCGGATTGATTCCATAAATCTTTATACCCGTATTACCCCATGGAGTAGTTGCAATGGCAAAAATCTTAGTCCGTGTTGTCCAACCCAAAACCCCGCTCAAGGAATCAATACTTTGAGAGAGTTCTTTCAAACCTATTACGGAGAGGTTAATATCTTCATTTTTGATGTACTCATTGTTATGAATCTGAATATGTGAAACTTCGTTGTAAATTGCATCATTCAGTCGTTGTTTCACCCACCCTTCCATTATTCCGACAAGAAGTACTCCGGAAATAATGCCAAGGGTCACTGCCACAATAACAACCAGGCTTCTTTTTCTGTTTCTCCATACATTTTTCCATGCGATAGACCAAATCATATTTATTTTTTTAGCTTTTGAGTGCTTCAATTTCTTTCAGGGAATTTATTTTCCTTAACGGATAGATTGTCGCAAGTAAAACCATCAACGCCACGATGGCAGCCTGCCAGTAAAAATAGGGACCGAACCACGCGGAGGGCATAACAGGATCCCATCCCCAGTCTTCCATCATGTTACCCAGTTCACCTTTCAGCAAAACCGGATAATAGTAGAAATAAATTATCAGCGGCACACTTGCCAATAAGCCACCAACCAGGCCAATAGCGCCAAGAAGCAACATTTCTATCGCTACAACCCTTTTTAGTTTACTTTTCTGCATCCCTATTGCCACCAGGACGCCAAATTCCTTTCTTCTTTCTGAAACCATCATCAGGACAGTACCGAATATGCCAAAAAAAATGATAAAGTAAAGGAGTCCAAGCATAGCCATGCCTGTCTGGCTGTCGCCCTGAATTTGCTGATACAAAATAGGGTTGAGTTCAAACCAGGATTTGGCCGTTGCATTTTTATCCGGTAGCAGGGAATTGATTTTGGCCTGCACTTTTTTAATGGTTCTTTCTGATTTATCCGTCAGGTTAACAACCAGTGATGTTACTTTGCCTTCAGCATCAAAGAACTTTTGTGCCGTTGGTATGGTCATAACAATCAATTTATTGTCGATTTCCGGCGACGGCATTTTAATGATTCCACGTACAGGGAATATACCTGTGGCTGAAGTCCCGTGATATCCCTGACCAATCAGAATTACCGAATCTCCGACTGCTACTTTAAGATATCGGGCAAGCCTGTCAGACACCAGAATTCCATTGTCATTGGCGCTGAAATATCCATTTGACACCTCTGAACTTCCTAAAATATCAGGCAAAAAGAGCTTGTCCTCTTCTGCTGAAAGTCCCAGTTCCATCCTCAACCTGGCTATGGAAGAGTATGATCTGTCAAGGTTTTTCAACAACTTTTTCATGACGACTTCAGGTATTGTTCCGGAAGCTCTCATCCTTTGTAAGGCCTTTTCAGAAATTCTGAATTTTACCATCTTATTTTCCGGATTTGAGAAATTCCTCTCCCCTACAGGATCAATAGCTATAATAGAAACTCCTTTTGTCTGTGTTCCGTTGGAAGCAAGCGTGAAAGACTCTATATGTGGAGTTACAGAAACAACATTGTCAATATCCATTATTTTTACAGTCAACGAATCGTTGTATCTGAATGAATTATCAATCAGTGGATTATCCTGAAATTTTTTGTGCTGAACCTGTATATAACCGGTAAATGATTCTATGAATCCGGTAATCATGTGGTCATAGCTGCCAAGCTGGTAAGATCTCATTGTGACCGCAAAAAAAACGGCAAAGAAAACTGATGATCCGGTAATAATTGTACGACGCCTGTTTCTCCATAGATTTCTCCATGCAATTCTAAATTCCTCTCTCATATGACCCAATTTTCAGTCTATCTGTCAATAACAATCGGCTTTTTAGCAAGATCTCATCGAATCCTTTTCATATTCTGCTGCGAAAAATGGTTTTCTTCCACAGGAATATTGAATTTTATCTCTTTTATTTCAATGATGGTTTTATTTTCAGGCTCCTCATTCGGAACCATCACAATTTTTGAGGTCACAGTCCTTCCATCCATCATTTTTATGCCGGAACCAATCTCAGTCCTCACGAGTCCGCCATCTTCATCATATAACTCGACCTTTAAAACAAGGAACTCTCCCATATCGATCCATCTAAATTGCTTTCCCCAGATGATGGAAGCATCTTCTTTCGCCATCATCCGGATTTTATAGCACAAACGGCCGTTCTGGCTCTCTTTGCCAATAATTTCATGGGTGTAGTCTTTCACAACGGAAGACTCCTTTAAAATATCATCATTGGTGTAATCAGAACCCATCCATCCCTGGGACATCATTGATGGCGGAAGCTTTATCAACCTGCTTATTGAAGGATTCCAGCTCCACATCTCATTACCTCTTTTCAGAAAAGACTGACCGGCTTCCCTGGCAGGTGCGGTAATGAGGGTAAGGGTGTAATCCCTGCCCAGTGACCAGCTTTTGAATTCGATCGTTCTTTGCCAGGATGGCCTGACAATTGTCATTGACATAACACTGTAACTGCTTTTTTCCCCATTGAATTTTTCATCTGCCTTTCTGACTATGTCTGTAGCACTTAAGTCTTGTGCAAATAATGAAAAAGGCAAAATTCCCAGGATAAAAAGAAAAAATTTGGAGAAATAACCGTTATTCATAATTACTCTGATTTAATGACAATTTCCATCGTAATTGGGAAAAGAAAAGATACGTAAAAGATTTGAATCAAGCAAATTATAAAAATTCAGTCCGGAATAGGACCGTTACTTCAATTACTGAACAAGGCAAAAGAAAACATCGGATGAACAGATCCAGGTATTTGCAAACAATACCGTCGAAACGATCCTGGATAATCAATATCAACACTGGTCAATAAATATTTTAACACTACCTGCCAAAGAAAAATATCTGTATTTTTAAAATCCATTTCTGAGGAATGTTTGGTTTTGTTTTGTGAAAGTGTTCAGTACAAGGGCCAACACACAAATTGCAGAATTAGTAAGAAATGAAATTAATTGCCCTTACGATTTACCGTCAGTAAATGGTGAGGATTTTTGTAAACTCCAGTATTTTCCTGTGATTGGAGCATAAATAATTATTGATGTATACCATGTTGTCAGAAAATTAATTGGTTGAAAATGCCGATCCCGGGAATTAAATATTTCATTGTACTCATGATTCTGATTGTTCAGGTTGCCACAACTACAATTGGTCAGAACATGAAATGGTTGCCTCAATCGGAGAATAATTGTGAACCAAGGGAATTCAGGGAATTAGATACTGAAATTCATGGCAAAACACGCCTGCTGGTTTGCCAATATGAAGGCAGTGTGCTTTCACGGATTTTCAATTTGACCCATAACAATTTGAAAATCCAGGATACTGAATGGAAGTACACTGTTACGGGAACAAGTAATCTTTCTGGACAAGGATTGATGGATTTTACGGTTACCTTTAAACTGGTTAAGGGAGAAATGAAGAGTACTGGAGTTGCAATTGCCTTTGATTTAGATGATTGGAATTCAGAAAATTATACAATGATTCCAGCTGCAGTTTACAATTCCAACCGCAACAAGACTGAACGCAGGGGATATTGTACAGGATTTGATCCGGGTGATTTTTACAACAAGAATATTCCCCAGATTACGACAGAACTGCCCCAACTGTCTCCTATCCAGGGGGAAGCGTCAAGTATTGAAGTGAGTTCATGTAATGCTGCCACCCCTGCGGTTTGCATCCTGAACAGGCGCAATAAAAGAGCATTTATTGCCCTTTCAGAACAGGGAATCCGTAAAGAGGGACAAATATTGGACAACGGGTTTATTATCGCGGAAAACAAGGAACACACAAAAGCGTCCCTGGTGGTCAGTGCCCCGGGAGTAAGGTCCCGAAAACCACAATTTATCGGGTTTGGAGATAGCCCTGACCGAGCGCTGGATTGGAAAACCGGCGATGAAATATCTATTCATCTTCGGATTTATTCGTTTGAAGCCTTTGATGTTCCAGGCCTGCTGGAGAAATTTATGACCATCAGAAAGGATGTTACAGGATCCAATCATCCACGTAATCTGGTTCCATTTAGCGAAGTAAAGAAAATAATGACGGGGCAAATAGACAAAAGATGGCTGGAAAAATCTGATTTTCAATATTATTGCCCGGAAAACTCTGATAAAATCTGTATCGGGTGGATCGGCGGATTGATGAATACTTTCCCGATGATAGCATTGAACGATAATATGCACCGGGACCGCGTTACCAAAACCTTTGATTTTGTAATGCCGGCAATTGCCGGCAAATCAGGCTATTTTCTTGCCGCTATGAATCCAAATGGAAGAGCCAGCGGAAGAGACTGGTTCCCAAATCAACCTATTGTTTTAACCAGGCAAAATGCTGATGCATTGTATTGGATGCTCAAACAATTTATGGTGTTGAAAGTCCAGGGAAATTTTGCGGTTATAAAACCAATTTGGGAACAAACAGTTGAACAATTGGCCCAGGCTTTTGTAAAAACATGGAAGAAAAGCGGCCAATGGGGCAATTACATCAATCACGAAACAGGAGAAATTGCAGTCTATAATACCACAAGCGGGGCTATGGCAATCGGAGGCCTGGTTTTAGCCTCAAAATGGTTTGAAAACCCTGAATTTCTGAGTATAGCGAAGGAGGCGGCTGAATATTATTACCTCCATGATTTTGTTCAGAAGGGATTCACCTATGGAGCATGTTCGGATATTCTGCAAAATGCTGATTCGGAAACCTCTGCCGGACTTATGACTTCCCTCATGGCGGTATATGAAGCTACCGGAGAAAAAAAATGGATGGAAATGTGCCGAAATGTGGCAAACCTAACCGCAACCTGGGTGGTGTCCTATGATTATGAACTGCCAAAAGAAACTGAACTTGCCAGATTAGGGGCAAAACTGACAGGGGCAGTTTGGGCAAGTACGCAAAATAAACATGGAGCCCCGGGATTCTGCACTTTGTCCGGGGATCCCCTGTTCAAAATCTTCAGAAATTGCGGGGATATTCGTTATGCAGACCTGATGCGAGATGTGGTTCATGCCTGGGCAGAAGGCATCAAACCCGGAGGAGAAATAACAGAACGCCTCACTTATTGTGATGCCGATAACCGGGGGAGCCGGGGCGGAAGCGAATTTGGTTCTACCGGATGGAATGAGCTGAACGGAATCCTTATGGCCATGGAATTACCTGGAATTTATTTGCAGACTAATTCGGATAAATTTTATGTTTTTGACCATATAGAAGCCAAAGTAACAGACCGGTCTGAAAATGGCATCATACTTCAGATTACAAATCCTACAAAATATGATGCCAACGTTACCATCTTTGCTGAAGAATCGGCTCAATCAAAAGAACCAATGGATTGTACGGCATTCCTCAATTGGCCGTTTGTTTTTGTTAAAGCAGGCAAAACAATGAATTTATCTGTTTTACCCAATGGCCAATTGAAACTTTAGCTTCAGATTGGAAGTCATTGCCAGAATGGACAGGCAGAACTACTTTACCTGGACATTTGAGCAGAATACTCAACCCGAAGTAAAATTTTATGAGGCTTGAATACCTTTACTGCAACATCTGTTCCGGTAAGCAAAATAGAAACATAACCTTCATTCATGAAAAATAAACATTTTTCCATAATGGTCCTGATATTTTCAATGGCAGTTTCATTTAAGGCCATGGCTCAGGATTACGACTACAAATCAACTTTGCCGGGGACTGGTGTATCTAAGCCGAAACCTGGTGCGGTTGTATTGCCGAAAACCCAAAAAATGCCAGAAAATGTAATTATTGTATATAAAACGCATTTTGATTTAGGGTATTCAGAACGAATTCAGCAAGTGGTTCATGATTACCGTACTTCAATGGCCGACCGGTTGATAAATGCCATTGAAATAAACAGTAACCAGCCCAAAGACAGACAGTTTGTATGGACTATCCCGGGATGGCCCATGAAGCAAATTATCTGGGATGGGCAGGAACCTTCCCGAAAGAAAAGAATTGAGCAGGCTATTGCGGATGGAAACCTCTCAGTACATGCCTGGCCATTTACGATGCATACTGAAACCTCCGATCTCGAAGATTTGGTGAGGGGAATGAATATATCCTCCTCAATTGCCAGAAAATTCAATAAAACACTGTCAATCAGCGCTAAAACAACAGATGTACCAGGGCAATCCTGGCTTATCCCTACCCTTTTCTCTCATGCTGGAATAAAATTCTATCATTATGGCGGGCCGGTGGTAAACAAGGAATTTGGCTTGCCTCCATTGTTTTGGTGGGAAGGGCCGGACGGCTCAAAATTGCTTACGCTATACAACAACAATTACGGAAGTGAACCTTTGCCACCTACAGGTTGGCCATTTAAAACATGGATTTACCTTCACATGACTGGTGATAATCAAGGTCCACCCAGTCCGGAAACAGTGACAAGTGATCTTGAATTTTACAGAAAGCGTGGTTTAAATGCTCGTGTAGGTACCCTGGACGATTTCGCGAAGTTGATTTTGAAGGAGGACCTGGGCAAATTACCGGTTATACGCAGCGACATAGGCGATCCATGGATTCATGGTCCGATGAGTATGCCTGAAGCATGTAAACAGGCCCAAAATATCAGGCCACAAATAGGAGGACTCGATCAAATAAATACCCTTGAACGGATTTGGGGTATATTCAGGCCGGATATAAGCAATATCATTGAGGAGGCATACGAACAAAGTCTTTTATTCAGCGAGCATACCTGGGGATTGGCCAACCAGCATTATCTGAAAATTCCATATGGTAAAGAATGGCAGGAATTGTGGAGCAGAGGCCTTCCTCCTCAGTATCGTCGAATGATGGAATCCTGGGAAGATCATGCCAATTATATAAAAAAAGTACAGGATCTGGTCGGTAATCCATATTTGGATGCAATTGCATCTCTGGCCGACAATGTAAGTATCCAGGACAATAGGATTGTCATTTACAATCCGCTCCCCTGGAAGCGCAACGGTGAGCTTGAGTTTGATACCCGACTGATATTTGGCAATGATTTTGTCTCTCTTAAGCCGGTTGACGGAGGTCCGTTGATTCCTGTGTCACATGAATATCCGGCCATTGAAGACAAGGCTCCGATGGCCCGATTTTACGTGAAAGATATACCACCAATGGGTTACCGGACTTTTGTGTCTTCAAAAGAACCGCCAGCAGAACCGGAGTTAAAGGCCGATAAACTGACAGGCCTTATCGAAAGCCCTTTCTTCAGGGCCACCATTGATCCCATCCATGGAAGAATAAGCAGTCTGACTGACAAGCGTTCAGGTAAGGAATTGGTAGACAACCTCGCCCCGCAAGGTTTTGGTCAGTATTTTTATGAAAGATTCGGCTATAAGCAGATCTCAGACTGGATCGACAATTCTCTCTATCCGCAGTATTTAGCACATCGTTTTATTTTCTCTGCCTATGATATGCCCCGGGATAATGTATATCAATCTGCTTTGCCTGAAAAAATGGATTTATTCATAGAAAAATCTACCATTGATGTGAAAGCGACATTGACCGGTTCAATACAGGGACCAGGTCAGCCACAAAGAATTACCATTAGTCTGACACTATCGGGTATGGCACCGATTGCTGAAGTCGGAATAAGCTGGCAAAAACAGCCCGATTCATGGCCTGAAGCTGCCTGGCTTTGTCTGCCCTTTAAGATTGACAATCCTAAATTCAGGCTAGGCAGAATAGGGGCTGATGTTGATCCTGAAAAAGAAATGGTGGTTGATAATTCCAATTTTCATTTATGGTGGGTCAATAACGGAGTTGCTGTTTTCGATTCAGTATCCGGTTCCGGATACGGGATTGCCTCCCCTGACCTCCCGCTGGTCAGCCTGGGAGAACCGGGAGAATACAAGTTCAGCAAACACTATACACCCCAAAAACCCCACCTGTTTTTAAACTTGTTCAACAATCATTGGCGCACCAATTTTGCGTCCTGGGTAGGAAATGGCCAGGTCATGACTGCAAAAGTACGCATCTGGTCGATCAATAAATTTAATAGCGAAGGATCACTCTTCACTCCGGCAATGGAAACAAGGGTCCCATTAATTGCAGCATCTTCGAAAGTAAAAAATGGCAGATTGCCTGTCACTCAAGCTGGAATTTCTTTGTCGCATAAGGGGATAACTGTTACTGCATTTGGTCCAAATCCGGATGGAAAAGGTACAATTTTAAGGCTTTGGGAACAGGCCGGAATCACCAGTAATCTTGAGGTGACCTTGCCAGTCGGAAACAAATTTAGATTCGCCTTCCCGGTTAATTTGCGAGGGGAAGCATCCGGAACACCATCTGAGATAATAAATGGAAAATTTTCAGTCCGGATTCAAGCCTACGCACCGTCAAGCTTTATTCTAAAGGATGAAAAAGAAGCAAAAAATTAAAAAATAAGTTGTGTCGGCATTTTAAATCATCCAAATACCTGGAAACTGATAAAAAAATGGCAACCACTGATTAACAAGCGATTGCCAATTTATATTTCAATTTTTGTGACCCCACCGGGATTCGAACCCAGATCAAAGGAACCGGAATCCTCCATTCTAT
>CAZDLO010000104.1:3989-12316 GCA_964506325.1 uncultured Tangfeifania sp. | reverse complement strand
CCAGCTTTCCTGTCCCTTTTCGGCCAGCTGTACTCCTTTGGCTCCTTCCAGCAGTGTCCACTGAAATGGCTCGTTTTTCACTACGTGTTTGAGAAAAAGCTCCCATTCCACTTTAAATGCGTTGTCAAAATACTCTTGTTCAGGGACTTTCGACCATCCATCGTAAAAATTTATCGGACTTGGGATATCGGGATTCCAGACAGGCTTGGGGGTATTCCCGTAGTGCTGCGTCCAGCATTCACGGAGTCCTGCGACAGCAGACCCTTTTGTGCCATCCACATGCAGGGTAAGCAGGTCGTCCCTTCTGACCCTGGTAACCCAGGAAGAGTTGAAATGAGCAATTATTCCTCCTTCAAGTTCAAATGTCGCATAGGCAGCATCGTCGGCGGTACATTTGTAGGTTTGTCCCTGTTCATCCACCCTCTCAGGAATATGAGTTGCACCCAGGCAAAAAACCCCTTTAACAGGACCAAACAGATTGTCAAGTACATAACGCCAGTGGCAAAGCATGTCTATGATGATACCCCCGTCGTCCTCCTTGCGGTAATTCCAGCTCGGCCGTTGTGAAGGAACGTTGAATCCTTCAAAAACCCAGTACCCGAATTCTCCTCTCACTGAAAGTATCTTCCCAAAGAAGTCATTTTCCATCAGGCGTTTAAGTTTCCTCATCCCGGGAAGAAAAAGTTTATCCTGAACAACACCATGTTTCACTCCTTCCTCTTCGCACACCTCATAAAGTTCAAGGGCTGTTGCAGTGTCCATGGCCACAGGTTTCTCACAATAAACATGTTTCCCTGCCCTGGCAGCCTTTTTAACGGCATCCGCCCGGCGACCGGTGGTCTGGGCATCGAAATATACCTGGTAATTTGGATCTTTCAGCACTTCATCCAGGTCTGTTGTCCATTTCTCCACCCCTGACATTTCCGCCAGCTTTTTAAGTTTCACCGGGTCTCGTCCAACCAGCACGGGGTCTGGCATGATATATTCGGACGCTCCGCATTTCACTCCTCCCTGCCGGATAATCTCCACGATGGAACGCATCAGGTGCTGGTTGGTTCCCATGCGTCCGGTTACTCCGTTCATGATAATCCCAATCCTGTGTATCGTCACTTTATCACTCATAAACTATGATTTTGTCAGGTATGCATTTTTGATTGTATCGAGATAGGCCAGCTGGTCGGTCGACCAGTACTTGTCTGAAAAGACCTCAACTTCATTGTAACCCCTGAATCCGGCATCTTCAACCCAGGATCTTATTAATGGAACGTCGATGCAACCATCACCCATCAGTCCGCGGTCGTTCAGGAAATCCAGGGTCGGAACATTCCAGTCACAAATGTGAAACGCAAAGAGGTTGTTTTGAGAGCCACATCTATGTATTTCACTTTTCAATTCCGGATCCCACCAAAGATGGTAAACATCAACAGCAACACCAACACTGTCTGAATTGATCATTTCTGCCATATCGTTGGCCTGCCGGATCGTATTGATTGCCGAACGGTCTCCGGCATACATCGGGTGCAGTGGTTCAATCGCCAGCCTCACTCCTGCACTCCGGGCAGCCGGAAGAATCCCTGCGATACCCTCTGCAATCTGTTCCCTCGATTTTTCGAGCGACTGGCTTCCGTCTGCCCCACATACCAGTACAATCAGGGGAGCTCCGATTGCTGCTGCCTGCTCAATGGCCAGCAGATTATCATCGATGGCATCTGCCCGCTTTCCGGAATCTGCAGAAGGGAAGAATCCTCCGCGTGCCAATGATACAACCTCCATATCGTACCCATCCAGCAGGTTTTTAACCTCCTTCAGGTTTTTATTCTCCAAAACGTTGCGCCATACCGTTATTCCCCTTATACCGGCAGCAGCATAATTCTTCACACATGCTTCTATCCCCCATGGTTTTGTTGTCAGGGTATGAACACAAAGTTTGGAAAGATCTTTTATTGCTGATGTCATCTTGTTTTCAAACCGTTGAAAAATGTGTAATAATTCTCCCCTGAGACAATTCCCGACAAGTACAGAGCGGCCTCACGCATATGATAATCACCCCACATGCTCGACTCGTTACAGGGGATTTTTTTCCCTTCCGGAACATTATCCCAACCATTCGGCCTGTGGTAAACGGAATGCAGCAGAATTCCCTGGTGATTTTTATCTACCGATAAATAGGGTTCTTCAAGCAATCTTGCCGCTACGGTTAATCCTGCCTGCCAATAGCGGTTACCGTCCACTGATTTCCCTTTTGAATTCAGATAATGTCCAAACCGGAGCAATCCCTGCACACCTATGGCCGCAGCAGAACTGTCAACCGGTTCAAAATCATTGAAAGGATCAGCAGGTCTGATGAGGTAATCATTCAAATGTACCAGTCCGGGAGCGCCGGTATCCCAGTAAGGAATACCATCTGAAGCAGTGTTGGCCATGTAAAAATCGCAAGTGGCAGCAGCTCCTCTTTCCAAGGCATTTATTATCAATGTCTTATGTTCCGAATTGCCAAAATCATCATCCGGAAGCGTAATCAGAAATTCCAGTTCTTCGGCAAACCCGAGCATGGCCCACGCCAGTCCGCGGGTCCAGGTTGTGAATCCGCTATACCCCTGTTGTGAATTGGGACAACGGTAATTGCCATCGTTCGGATTGAAAACAGATTCATGGGCAGTTCTGCCCCAAACATCATAGCTATCCCTTCCCTCTCCGTAATAAACAGAATACCTGGCTGTTGAAAGCAGGTGATCGATCCCCCTCTTAAACAATGAAACATGAATGTCATTTTCTCCGGGCAGGTAATGGCCCAGCTTGTGAGCCAGCATTAAAATCCTGCAGGAGCGGATGGTATCTACAAAAAGGGAGTGCGGGCCGTTGAAGGAGTAGATGAAACCACCTTCTGTTGTTTTACTCCAACGGTTGGCCTGGACAGCTCCCGAAGCCTTGAGTGCCAGTTCATAAAAATTCTTCTCCCATTCATTGGGCGGAATCTTGCCCTCCGCCATTAATCGGTGAAGATTCCCGTAGGTGCTGATGTTGTTGAACCCATGATCATGCACCCCGACATGACTTATGTGTGGTGCCATGGAAAAGAGGGTATTGCGGCGACCGGCTTCAAGAAAGGTTTCATCCCCGGTGGCATCGAACTGCAGAATAGCCGACCCGAACTGAAACCCCTGGGTCCATTCAGTCCAGCCCCTGGAGGTATATTTTCCTCCGACTGTAAAAACGGGAGCACCTCCGGCAGTATCATATTCCGATTCTATTCCTGTAATCTTCTCTCCCGATAGCTTCCAGAAGTGACCCAGCTTCTCCTTTAAATCAGCCGGTTTTATATTGTAATCAACAATCATACCTCAATGTATCTGATTAACTGACAATTATTTTCTTAACTCAAAAAATCTCCTGACTCCAGCCTGTCCTTTCATACGTTCGTTTAGGCGCTTTCCTTGTCTCCATGCTTCCTTTTCCCCTTGTCCTTCTCCTTTCATACGATCAAATCGTCATGCCTTCGTACTTCAATAAAATTTTGCTTGTCAATTTGTCCCTTTCGTCTTGGGAAGGAAAGAGACGATCACGGCGCCTAGTGCAGCCAGGCAAATAAGCAAAATAAATCCTGTTGTATAGCTTTTCGTTCCTTCATTGTACAAAATGCCGACCAACATCGGGAAAGTCGATTCAGCAATACCGTCAGCGACCAATACTATTCCCATTGTCCTTCCCAATGCCCTGACGCCAAACAAATCAGCTGCCATCAAGGGTATAATCATGTAATCTCCACCCAGTCCGATTCCGAAAATGAGTGCAAAAATATAGATCCTTCCCGGGAAATCAGGAACCAGCAAAAGTGGGATGGCACATGCCACAATCATATATATCAGGATCATGACATATTTCCGGTTGACAATATCTGCCAGGAAGCCCATCAGAACCCTTCCTGCAAGGCTTGAAATCATGATATAAAACAATACGTTGGCAGACTGAAACTGGGAAAAATTGTGATCGACCAGGTAAAGTTTCATATGTTGCATGATGCCTCCCACGGCCCCGATTGAACACATGCTGCCTATGGCCAGCAGGTAAAAATTGGGATTTCTGAGTATTGTGCCGGTTGACACCAAAGGTGGTTCACTCCCTTTGGCACCAGGAACTTTTGCAGGCTCTTTAATAAAGTAGGCCAAAGGGAAGGCAATCAGTACGATCAATATTCCAAGAGTAACCAAAGCAAGGTGCCAGCCAAGATTTTTTTCCAATCCTGCAATAAGATAGGGGACCACAGCTCCCCCGGTGCCAATTCCCAGGTAAGCTATTCCCATTGCCTTTCCCCTGTTCTTGTCAAACCAACGGGATATCAACACCTGGCAGGGAAGAGGCCCTCCGAAAATATAACCCAGTGCATTGAAAATATAAAAAAGGTAGAAAAGAGGAAGCGTATTGGAAAAGCTTAACCCTACCAGGGCAGTTCCTGCAAACAAAGCACCGGCAAGCATTAGCCTTCTTGGACCGTAATTATCTATCATCCAGCCTGCCACAAAACCGAAAAGCGGTGCCACAAGTAACTTACCCAAAGCATTCCCGGATGTAACTACCCCCCTGGACCAGCCATACTCCCTGATCATGAAATCATAGAAGAACGGCAATCCGTATATTACAAATCCAACAATGGCAAATAAGGTAAGAAAAGCAGTTGCCAGGACATATGTTTGTGAACTGCGCCTGCCCTCAATTTGGCTAATTACCTGTTGTCCAATCATTCTGAAATATGTTAAGAGAAGTTGACCGGTCGTTGCAATGAATACTTATTCACTTTGCGGTTCTCAGATTTGAGAGCTACTAAGATAAATGATTTGAAGACTTGTACAACCTGAAGTAAGGCAATTTCTTCAAACCGCTTTTACAAGGAATCGAGGTTATTCCGCCATCTCTTCAGTCTCACGCTACCTATTTGACCTTTTTAGGATAACGGCACAGTCAGGCAGAAATACCTTTCAGCTGTTCTTGTGTATTTGATTATTTTTCTAAATTTGATAAGATGGATATATAAAAACTGCTTATGCCCTCCTTCAGGTAGTTTCCTGGATTACAGGGCAGCTCCTGCCGTTTGACATCAGAATGGATAATGTAAAAAACGGAATCTGTAAAAACACTGGAACAATGCTTTCGACCTAACCCAATTTCGTGTTATTTTGCAAAAAGTAAAATTCAACTGATCTATGCTCTACAACAACAAAAAATACCTCTCTTTATTGAAAAAGATCCAGCTCTTCGGGGGGATTTCTCTTTTACTGGTTATGACAGCCACCATTTTCCTGGAGAAATATGTATTACTGCTCTGCCTGGGAATCTTTCTTGTGCTGATGTTGGTATTGACCCGGATCCTGAATTTTAATTTCGTGCGGATACAGCTTGAAAATGAAAGGTTGATCATCCGTTATTATTCCCTCTATTCGGTCGACCGGAACTATGAATCCATTGAATTCCCTGTTTACAGCCTCAGGAAGGTCACGGTTAAGAAGTACCTCTTCGGGTTGAAATGGGATCTCCGGCTTTCGGTCAAACTAAAGCAGGGAATGGCCGATTATCCTGTCGTTTGCCTGTCGGCGGTACCTTTTGAGGATAGAAGGAGACTGGTTAAAACGATCAAAGACCTGGTCAACTAATTCCGCTTCAGAAAACCGGGAAACAGGCTATTACTTCAATCTGGTTAGACAATACCGGGTTCTACCTTACCTTTGTATAGGGTTGCTGCTGTAAGACAATAGCCGTCCTGGAGGGCAGATAAAGTTTAAGGTGGTGCCTCGATCCCATTCCGCTTTCCGGCAGGGAATAATACGTCATTCTCTCATCGATCCGGTTAAAACCTCCGTACATATGGGCATCTGTCTGAAGTACTACCCTGAATTTGGCAGGTTCACACTGAATACCATAGTTTTCAAATGATTTGTCGGGATTGAAATTGAAGACGAACAGCAGATTTTTCCTTTTAAAAGCAAGTACCTGGTCCGGCATGTTGTCATGAATCCTCCAAACCTCTGGTACTTCCAGGAGCCTTTCCTTCCGGAACAGATGGATCATATCTTTGTCAAAATCAAGGAGCCAGTGATATTTCAATTCCGGGTTGTCGGCAACACTCCATATTCTGCGGGCATGCTGATAAGACCAGTCATTCCCTTCACGCGGAAAATCTATCCATTCGGGATGCCCGAATTCATTACCCATGAAATTCAGGTAAGCACCTCCTGCACATCCCAGTGTTATAAGCCGGATTATTTTATGCAGGGCAATGCCCCGGTCGACAACCAGGTTGGGCTGATCCTTGCGCATATTGTAATACATATCTTTGTCAATCAGCCTGAAAATAACCGTCTTGTCACCAACCATCGCCTGGTCGTGACTCTCCACATAACTAACAACCTTTTCTTCCGGACGGTGAGCCGTAAGTTCATAGAACAAATGGCCCACATTCCAGTCCTGGTCCTGTTGTTCCTTGATCAACTTGATCCAGAGATCGGGAACTCCCATCGACATCCGGTAATCGAATCCCAGTCCGCCGCTTTCCAATGGCGCCGCTAACCCCGGTAGTCCGCTCATCTCCTCGGCGATCGAAAGAACGCGCGGATTAATCACATGTGCCAGCTTATTGGCCAGCATGAAATATACAACCGCCTCATCATCAAGATTCGGCGTAAAATAATCTGAGTAGGAGGTGAATGCTTTCCCAAGTCCGTGATCAAAATAGAGCATGCTGGTAACTCCGTCGAAACGGAAACCGTCAAATTTGAATTCTGTCAGCCAATACTTGATATTCGACAAAAGAAAGTGCAAAACCTCGTTTTTCGAATAGTTAAAACAGTAGGAATCCCATGCAGGATGTTCACCCCTGGCACCTTCGTGGAAAAATTGGGTGCGAGTACCATCGTACAGACCGAGTCCCTCGTTTACATTTTTTACGGCATGGGAATGCACCAGGTCCATTATCACTGCAATACCCATTCCATGAGCCTCGTCTATCAGGTGTTTCAACTCTTCTGGCGTTCCAAACCTGGAAGAGGGAGCAAAGAAACTGGAGATATGGTAACCGAAACTTCCGTAATAGGGGTGTTCCGGAATCGCCATAAGTTGTACGGTATTGTAACCTGCCGCCTTGATACGCGGGAGTATTTCATAACGGAATTCATTGTAAGTGTGAACTCTGGGCTCTTCTCCGGCCATCCCGACATGAGACTCATAAATAAGCGGGACCTCATGCATCGGCATAAAATGATGCCTGAAATGAAAGGATTCTTTTGGTTGCCACACCTGGGCATTGAAAATATTTGTTTCCGGATCCTGTACCACGCGCCTGGCCCATGCAGGAATCCTTTTGCCTTGTCCTCCCTCCCAGTAAAGAGACAAGGAGTACAAATCACCATGGTGGATGGAGGAGAGAGGAATTTCAAGTTCCCACGAACCATTTGAAATTCTATGCAATTCAAATTCAGGGTGATCCGTCCAACCGTTAAAATTACCAGTCAGGAAGATCCTGGTCGCATTAGGGGCCCAGTCGCGAAAAATCCACCGGTCACCAGCTTTGAACAGGCCAAAATAGTCATGTCCGGAAGCAAAATCCTGCAAGGAAATATCCCCCAGCAACTCCTTCTCTTTTATCCTGTATTTATCTGCCCAGCGACTGAAATCAGAAGCATACGGCTGTAAATAGGGATCAAGGTCAACCAACTGAGGCACGTTCATAAATTCAGACCTTAAGTTTGGTTAAAGTTATCAAAATTAACAGAATTTAGTTTTTGGCATAGTATTTTTCAATCCCTTCCCCAATTATCCTGTCCAGATCTTCGGGAGTATCTATTCCAACAGTTCCATGGTCAGTTACTGCCGTCCTGATCTTGTATCCGTTTTCCAGCCAACGGAGTTGTTCGAGCGACTCGGCTTTTTCAAGAATGCCTTCTTTTAGCTTGCCAAGTTGCTCGAGGATATCTGTCCGGTAGGCATAAATTCCAACATGGTTGTAATAACGAAAGCTGTCCACCCACTCCGACTGGTCCTTTTTGACAATCATTGGTATAGGTAACCGGCTAAAATAAATGGCATTGCCATAAATGTCCAGTGCTACTTTTGCCTCAGCAGGATTCAGAAGTACTTCGGTTTTGACAATTGGTTCAATCAGGGTGGCAATTTCAGTAGCGGTATCCTGAAGGAATGGTTTTTTAAGGGTTTCAATTTGTTCCGGCTGGATAAAAGGTTCATCACCCTGGATGTTGATTACTACATCATATTTCTTTCCGGTTATCTGACTTATTGACCTGACGGCTTCAGCACAACGGTCAGTGCCACTGCGGTGTTCA
>CAZDLO010000104.1:0-3979 GCA_964506325.1 uncultured Tangfeifania sp. | reverse complement strand
TGTTCAACGGATGTCATCACCGCATTACCCCCAAAACCGCGGACCGCTGCAGCAATGCGCTCGTCATCTGTCGCAACCCAAACCTCCTCAACTGCCTGGATCACTTGCCCATACACCCGATGTATCATAATCTTACCGGCAATGTCGGCGAGTGGCTTTCCGGGAAACCGGGTTGATCCGTAACGTGAAGGTATGATGGCAATAAATTTTAAGGTCATATAGTTGCTGTTATGGAAAATCAACCTTTCGAAATTTACTCCTTTTAAAGAATAAACTTGTACAATTTCCCTTGTTTGTTTCAGGCAAAAATAACCAATGTTTAACAATCTTGACTCCGGGGATGACAAGAAACAGAAAAATGGATGCTGATTGAGCTGAAGGGGATAACAAGCAAGAGGGTTACACGCGCTTATACTGCTTTACCCTTCGGATATTCACAGATAAATGCTAAATTTGCAGTTCCGAAAACGAAGGGCGATTGCATGGATATACAGGAGATTAAACAACGTTTCAGCATCATAGGAAATGCTCCGGGGTTAAACCGGGCCATCGAAGTAGCGCTTCAGGTGGCACCGACTGACTTGTCTGTGCTTATTAGCGGAGAAAGCGGTGTTGGAAAGGAGTCCTTCCCCCAGATCATTCATTATTATTCGCATCGTAAACACGGAAAATACATTGCTATTAACTGTGGCGCAATACCTGAAGGGACAATCGACTCTGAGCTCTTCGGACATGAGAAGGGTTCATTCACTGGTGCGCTGAACGACAGAAAGGGTTATTTCGAAGTTACCGACGGAGGAACTCTGTTCCTCGATGAAATCGGAGAATTGCCCATATCAACCCAGGTGAGGCTGCTGAGAGTCCTCGAAACCGGGGAGTTTATCCGGGTGGGATCCTCCCAGGTACAAAAAACAAATGTCAGGGTCATAGCCGCAACGAATTTCGATCTTACCCATGCCATCAAAGAGGGCAAATTCAGGGAAGATTTATACTATCGGCTGAATACTGTGCCCATCAAAGTTTTGCCGCTTCGGGAAAGAGGCACTGATGTACTTCTCCTGTTCCGTAAATTTGCCAGTGATTTTGCCGAACGTTACAAAATGCCTGCCATTCGGATGAACGAGGAAGCACAGAAAATTTTCCTCGGTTACAGGTGGCCGGGAAATGTCAGGCAACTGAAAAATATTACGGAACAGATATCCATTATTGAGACCGAGCGGGATATAACATATGACAAACTTGTCAACTATATACCGAACGAAGATGGTGGCTTCCTTCCCGCCCTGTACAGCAAAGAATCCGACTCCAGGGCCTACGAGAATGAGCGAACCATGATGCTCAATGCATTGATTGGATTGAAGAAAGAACTGGATGAATTAAAGGAGAAATTCAATCAAATCGTGAAAATAACCCCGGCTGCCGTACAGGCAGATCAGGAGGTTGAAGGGTACATGCAGGTGTATCAGGAAGGAAAGAGTCCCATGGAACCGGGCGACGCAATCTTTAACCAGGGTTATGCGAAACCTGGAGTAAGGTCTCACATACAGGATACCGAAGAATTTGTGGAAGAATCCCTTTCAATCGAAGAGAAAGAGATGGAATTGATCCTGAAGGCCCTGGACCGGCACAGTGGAAAAAGAAAACTTGCTGCAGAGGAGCTGGGTATCTCGGAAAGGACACTTTACAGGAAAATTAAAGAATACAACATTACTCAAAAATAATGACCTTCATGCAGAAAAGCTCACCGGGTAATTGTAAATGGACCATGAAAATAAGTAAAGCCGTTTTGTCAGATGCTTCACAGAAGCAATTGAAAACAAATGTTTTTCGAATTTATCATCAAATTATTTCCGGGCATTTCCACATCCTGCTGATAGTTCTTGCACTTTTATTGGCTTCAGGATGTAAAATCAATTATTCTCTCAGCGGAGCTTCCATATCCCCGGATGTAAAAACAGTATTTGTTGATTATTTCAGAAACAGGTCAAGGGTGATCAATCCTACACTCAGCCAGTCATTCACGGAAGCCATGAAGGACAAATTTGTCAATGAGACCGGGCTTAGCCTGAATACAGATCAGGGGGATCTTGAATTCACAGGCGAAATCAATGGCTACGATGTCCGTCCCCTTTCTGTACAAAAGAGTGAAACCGGGATGGATTATGCGGCCATGAACCGTCTTACCATCACAGTTAAAGTTATCTTTGTCAATAACAAGGATCACGATCAGGATTTCAATACTACATTCTCATCCTATTTCGACTGGGAGAGTTCCAAAACAATCAACCAGGTGGAGACCGATGCTGTCCAGGTTATCACCCAGCAATTGGTGGATGATATCTTTAACAGGTCTGTTGCCAACTGGTAGTGAATTATATTTGTAACTGATTTCAGAACAGAAGAATCATAATTTGACTAGTCCCGTTATGTCTATAACCAGAGAACAGTTAATTCAGTATATCGAAAAACCCGGACTGCTTAAAGAACAGACGATAGGAGAATTGAAGGAAATTATTGACGAATTCCCTTACTTTCAGTCGGCTCAGCTTCTTTATACCTGTAACCTGTTTGCCCAGGCAAATTTTCGTTATTCAGATTATCTGAAGACTTGTTCAATTTATGCTACTGACAGAACTGTCCTTTACCGGCTTCTTCAACCCCGCAATCAACCCGAAGCCGCTCTGAAGAAAGTAAATACGATGGAGGAGCTTGCTATTGAATCTTCAGCGCTCATAGAGTTGTCTGAGGAAAATCAAATTACAGAAGCTGAATTTCCTCAAATATCTTCTTCCTATCCAGATGGAGGTGAAGATTCCAATTTTGATCTCCTGAGCTTTGAACATCATGAATTGACTCTTTACAAACTTCCGGAAACAGATCTCCTTCCAGGCAGGGAAGATAACCTTGCAGAAACAGGTCATCAGGATTCTGATTCTGATAAAAAAATTGACTTGATCGAGCAATTCATCAAAGTAAACCCGTCAATTCAACCCCGAATCGAAAATGTTCCTGTTCAAGTCGAACCATCAGATTTAACAGATGATGCTGAAACCGAAAAGGACGAGCTTATAACTGAAACATTATCAAGAATTTACCTAAAACAGGGTCACTACCAGAAAGCTATAGACTCTTTTAAACGGTTAAGTTTGAAATTTCCCGAAAAAAGTGTTTATTTTGCCCAGCAAATTGAAGAGATTAAAAAATTACTTAATTAATAGAAAATGTATCCATTTATTACTGCCTTGATTTTTATTGTATGCTTTTTATTGGTCCTTCTCGTCCTTGTACAAAATTCAAAAGGCGGAGGACTGGCATCTTCATTTTCAAGTTCTAACCAGGTTATGGGCGTTCGTAAAACCACCGATTTCCTTGAAAAAGGAACCTGGATTCTTGCTGTAGCACTCGTAGTCCTTTGCATCAGTGCCACTGCATTCCTTCCTCGTCAGGGAGATCAGGCTAAATCTGCGATCGAACAGCAAATACAAGGTGTACAGGATCCGACAGCCCTGCCAACCTTTCCACAGTCCGTACCACAGAATACAGATACATCAAAAAGTAAATAATCACTTAAGATATCCTTAAAAAAGGAAAGCCATTGCCACGAGCAATGGCTTTCCTTTTTTAAGGAATGTCATCTTGACAGTCAAAACTGCCAAATAAAAACCAACTTACACCGCTGAATATCATTAAATTATAATTAACATACAGATAATCTTGGTTTTCCTGATACTGAATTTGTCGTGGATTTTACACGTTAAGTCAGTTACTTAAATTTGGCACAAAATCTGATAGAGAAGATGTAGAACAATTATTCTTCACTTATAATAAATTAAATAAATTTTCTAAAAATGGCAGAACTTAAAGGTAAAATCCTGGCAGGCAAAGTATTGATCGAGCCGCAGGAAGCAGAGAAAAAAACAGCTGGTGGTCTCATCATTCCTGATTCAGCGAAAGAAAAACCACTCACAGGGAAAGTTGT
>CAZDLO010000103.1:0-12514 GCA_964506325.1 uncultured Tangfeifania sp. | reverse complement strand
AAAACATTCAATGAACAAATCCATCGCGACAAGAACTAATGAATTATTGTTGACCATCACCCTTGTCAATTTTCAGCCACTTATTAAATAATCATATTAAGGCACAGAGATTTCACGTCGACTGAACCAAAATGGATACAAAACACGGAATGGTTTTTCGTTTTGTCCGGGGATTGTGAGACGGTTGGTGAGAACCATTGGCGACCAACATCGAATTTGGATGGATCTTTGTTTAATTGTCCTATAACGATGTGCCGCTAAATGCAGAGACGGTTTGCAGGCGTTATAGCTAACGCTGATCTTCGATTCCTGTATTGCCGATACGCTGCCTGAGCCGAAATATCCACGCCGGAAACCTTTAGATGCAGATGCCCGTACATCCTAAAGGTGAATAGCTGGATTTTTATACAATTTTAAATGACAAGATTTTTTTTGATCCTGATACTTTCGGGGATGTACTATACTGTTTCTGCAAAGCTTAAGATTGTTGTTTCTGATATACAGGCTGGTAAGGGAAGTGTTGTGGCAGAGGTTTACGACAACGACAAGGATTTCTTCAAAAAACCGGTTGCTTCACAAACTATGAAAGCAACCAATAATAGGTTGGAGTTCTCATTCGAAATTCCCGAAGGAGTATATGCTGTAATGATTTACCAGGATCTGAATGAAAACAAGCTGCTGGACAGAAGAATGATAGGTATTCCCAAGGAACCGTATGGTCTCAGCAATAATTTTACCCCTCATTTTGGTCCGCCGAAGTTTGATGATTGCAGGTTCAATCTGGTTGATCCGACAATACTGACTATAAAATTACACTGACCTGCATCCGTTGGTGATCCGAAGGTACAATCAATGGAAGAAAAAGGCGGATTGCTTTGTCAGGCATATTTGTGATGGAGTAAGTCAAACTTGAAAAAAAGCCTGAAGAATCTTGCCTTTAGGGTTTGAAAACCTATTCAACGATCTTAAATATTGGTATTAATGCAGGATCCCGGTTGAAAAGTTGTTTGGTATCCCCTTTTTCAGCAATAAATAGCCTGAGCAAATGACCTTTGTTGGTTTTAAAAGTTCTGATCCCATCCTTGTTGGTGAATTCAATACGGGGATTTTTCACCATTGTACCGGATTTGACGAGGATCAAATATGTACCAAACCAGTCAGGTTCCTCCGGAAAGACATATTCGTCAAAATTGCGGGGCCTGGGATGATAGCGGGGACTGGTGGTAGTCCTGTGTTTCAGTTCCAGGGAGCATGATCCGATTCTTTCATTTTTAACAGCAAAAGGGAAAAGATGTAATTCATAACTGTAGGCTTCCAGTATTATGTGATCCGGGGTATTTAGTTTTTCTTTCCAGTTTGTCGTAATTCCAATTCCAAAATCTCCGAATGCTTCCTTGTAACCGGATGCGGGGATAACTCCATGCTTCTGTGTCAGATGCCACAGGGTTGGGAGCCTGTTGTAAACGCAGAGTGCAGATGTGCCTATCTGATCCGTGAAACCATTGACCGGGGTGTATGATCCCTGAAGAAACGCAACTGCCCGTTCTGTTTCACTATTTCCTACCGCAGCCATGCAATGAATCTGTTGCTGAAAAACGGCTCCTCCTGTCATACTTCCCATTGCTGCATCTTTAAGTTGGTAGGACTTATAGAGAAATGGCATGACGGATGCCTTGCCGATTACTTCGAAGGGATATTTACGTCTCTCGTTAATTGCAACTGCTTCAGCAGGTGGAATATAGTTTAAGGATGCCGGTTGCAGAAGAACACCTGAGCGCGCATCCCCCGGGAGAGTAAAATTCCGGTAATCACGGCTGACGCCGGATACAGACAATTTCAGGAGCGGGTGAGTCAGTGCGGATTGCAATAAATAAATATGATCCATCACCTCTGTGGCCTCTTTTTGAATGCGCTCATCAGGGTTGTAATCCCGTATATCAAGCAGTGCGTTAAAAATCACCTTGTTGTAAGTAGGTGAAGCAAATTCGTCAATTCCAAAGAAGGAGATATGGTTATACCACCTTGCCCATTGATCTTTGGCCATCCTGGCAAATCTGGGGCTTTTAAACCGGTCCGCAGCAAGGGTAAAAGTCTGAATATACATGGCAAAAACATTGCTGTAAGCGACATGATCCCTGGAAATGTCAAAAATTTCATAGTCCCACCGGCGCTTAACAGCTTCAACCATTTGCCTGCAAGAGGAAATAAAATTGCTTTTTGTTTCCTCCGACATTTTAGCTTGTTCGTTCCACAGCCCGCAAAACATGATATGCGCCTGAAACAATGCATTATTCCAGTCAACGTATTTTTCGCCATCCCTCAGTGACCATCCCCAATGGCCGAAAGTTAAAGCTTCCGGGTCGTGGTCCTGAAGAGCAATTGTCTTATTTAAAACAGTATCAGCCTTAATGGAACCAATGCCTCCGGTGCGGTACAGCAACCATGCATAATTCAGTGAGACCTTGTTTCCATCCAATGAATAATCAATATTAGACTGATCCAGGAGTTTTTTTTCTTCAAATGTTAATGGCTGCGCATAACAGAACAAAACCTGAATGAAGGTTGCCAGGATTAAAATGGTTTTTTTCATGAATCCTAAGTTTAGAATTGCCTCTGATCCCCCACAGAGAACCGGGGGCCTGTGATGCTAATGCGAGTTGGATGATCCTGTTTAAAGGTACAAAATCACTTTTATATTTTGCTGCAAATTGTTAGTCCGGTTATTGATTCAAGAACTTTCAATTGCAAGGAATTCCTGGTTGTTTTATATTCTGTAGAGTTTTCTCCTGAAATAGAATGCCACATTTACCAACCCCACCATTACCGGCACTTCAACGAGCGGACCTATAACGGTCGCAAAAGCTGCCTGTGAGTTGATCCCGAAGACTGCGATGGCCACTGCAATGGCGAGCTCGAAATCATTACTTCCGGCAGTAAACGCCAGCGTTGTGGATCTTTCATATCCTTCTCCCATCCATTTTGCAGCGAAGAAAGTGGTGAAAAACATGAAAGCAAAATAAATGGTGTAAGGTATTGCCACCCTGATAACATCCATAGGCAGTTCAATAATTTTTTCACCTTTCAGGGAAAACATCACAAATATGGTAAACAATAATGCTATTGGAGTCAGCAGGGAAACTTTGGGAATAAATTTGGTAAAGTACCAATCATCTCCACGCCAGCTCCGAAGTGCCAGGTTGGATAATAATCCTGCAAGAAATGGAATTCCGAGGTAAATAAATACAGTAACGGCAATTTCTGAAATGGAGACTTTGACTATTGCTCCCTTCAAACCAAACAGGGGTGGTAGAAGTGTAATGAAGATGTACGCGTAAACTGAATAGAGAAACACCTGGAACAATGCGTTGAAAGCCACAAGGCCTGCTGCCAGTTCGGAATCCCCTTTGGCAAGGTCGTTCCAGACCAGGACCATGGCAATGCAGCGGGCCAAACCGACCAGGATTACTCCAACCATCAATCCGGGATAGCTGTGAAGGAAAAGAATGGCCAGGAAGAACATGACAAAGGGCCCAATGATCCAGTTCTGGGTAAGTGACAAACTTAAAAGTTTCAGGTTTTTGAATACCAGGGGCAGTTTTTCATACTTCACTTTGGCCAGTGGCGGGTACATCATAAGGACCAGGCCAATAGCTATGGGAATATTGGTCGTCCCGGAACTCAACGAATTCCAGAATCCTGAAATGCCTGGGAAGAAATATCCGGTAAACACGCCGGCAAACATGATCAGGAAGATCCACAAGGTGAGAAAGCGGTCAAAAAATGATAGTTGTTTGGAAGTGCTCATATTTTCGGGTTTGAATTGATTCACTTTTTATAACCGGTAACCGTAATACTGAAGATTCCTTTTCCATCTTTCTGAAATTCGGAAACCTCCTCTTCTGATATGTATTTTCCGAGGACTTGCAAGGGGATATTGACCTTTCTTACCTGGTGTATTGTAACATTTATAAAACCCTGTAGGTGGATGATATCCATGTATTGGTCCCTGGTAACTGCGCCTGAAATGCATCCGGCATACATTTCCAGGTCGTTTCGAAATATTGCGGGCAGTTCTCCCATGATAACAACGTCTGAAACGCAAAAGTGAGCCCCTGATTTCAGCACGCGCATCATCTCCGCAAAAGCTTTTATTTTGTCTGGCACCAGGTTCAGGACGCAATTCGATACAATGATATCAAAGCTGTTGTCAGGGAAAGGCATCTCCTCAATATCACCTTTGATAAATTCCACATTTGAATACCCGAGCTTCTTGTTGTTGATATTTGCCTTTTCAATCATTGCATCCGTAAAATCCAGTCCTGTGACCTTGCCTGTGTCCCCTGTGACAGACCTGGCCACAAAACAATCATTCCCGGCACCGCTGCCCAGGTCCAGCACATGGTCGCCTGTTCTTATAGCTGCAAACCGGGTTGGAATACCGCAGCCCAGGCCTAAGTCTGCATCTTTGTGATGTCCTTCAACATTTTCGTATTCATCCCCGATCATGCTGATACCCAGGTCGCCGCAACAGGAGGAATTGCCGCAGCAGGAAGGCTGATTTATCAATGTACTTTGCCTGGCAATATTCCCGTATTTTTCGCGGACGGCCAACTTTATATCTGTTGTTTTCATCTTAATATTATTTTGTTTATCTATTTGCCTGATGGAATACCCACGTATTCATTTTTGGTTGGTGCGAAAACGCCATCATAGTATTTTATAATTGTGATTTAATTTCTTCGTCATAAAATTTGCGGAAACCATGCCTGATTTCTTCCCTGACACGGATAAATTCACTCCGGATAAATTCTTCCTTCCCAATGGTATGTGATGGATCGTCGAATCCAATATGCAAACGGTGCCTGACTTTTCCGGGGAAGGCCGGGCAATTTTCATTGGCTCCTCCACAGACTGTTATTACATAATCCCAATTCTGATCCAGATATGTGTCAACCTGGTCGGAAGTGTGGTGGCTGATATCAATACCAACCTCCTTCATGACGGCAACGGCGGTTAAATTCAGTTTTCCTGAAGCTTCAGTCCCGGCAGAACAGACGGTTATGTCTTTGTCGAATGACTGCAGGAATCCATGCGCCATCTGGCTGCGGCAACTGTTCCCTGTACAAAGAATCAATACTCTCATGCTTTTATAATTTGTTTTAATGGTTGGATGGGCTGCCATTTTGATCATGTCGCACCTTGTTGGTTCCGGCATGACGGGAGGCCAAATCAATTCTGTTATTTAATTCTGAATACTCATAATACCTGTAAATGTTAAGGCCTGATCTTTTCCAATAATGCCGGCAGTTTGGTACGGTAGATACCGGTAATCACGGACTGCTCTTCGCCAATAGGTTTTACCGGGATCAGATCGATTACCTTTTCAGGTGCCAGCCCCGATTCAAAGTAGAGATTAAGAGCAGCCTGCAATGTTTTGTGTACAGTTTTTGAACATTCCAGGTTGTCAAGTCCCATTGTTTCCCCGAGACTGACCAGCTCCTGCCACTGGAACCAAAAATAGGTGGGCAGCATGGCAGAGAGAATGGCATAGGCTTCAAGCTTGGATTCATCCACTTCTGGAGTTGTGCCCAGCATTTCCATCCATGCCAGGAGTCCAGCCTTTTCTTTTGGATGGAAGCCTGTTGCAAAGGATACCGGATTGTACCCCTGGTTGATGTAAGAGGTTGCATTTGGGATCATCCTTGCAATGTTAGGAGTCGAAAGTTTTGACCTGATTTTTTCTATTGTAATTTTTGGGGCCAGAGAAATTATCAGGGTCCCGGATCCAACAACACCGGATATTTTGTCCAGTGTCTCCATGATCATTGGTGGATGCAGTGCAATAAAAACAATGGGTTGACTTGCGGCCTGTTCCGGAGTTTCAGCCACAATAATGGTTGGATGCAGTTCTTTAAGCAGACTGAGTGCATCGGGGTTTGTGTCGTATACCACCACCGGCTGCAGTTCAGATTTTTCGTTGCTCAATGCCTTTAGGAAAATCCTGGTGATGCGACCACCTCCAATAAATCCAAGAGAGGTTGTTTTCATGGGTTGTCATTTAATTTTTTAGCAGATATCAATTCGAATGAAAATTTTAAATTACTGTAAAATAGTCCCTTATCTCCTTATTTTACTCCTTTTGATTTCAGGAAAGCAATCAGTTCTTCTTCCGGGAAATACCCTGTGTGTCTGTAGAGTTCTACTCCATTTTCATCCAGGAACACCTGTGTCGGGATTTGGTCAATATCATATTTTTCCGCATAGGGTTTTCCTTCCGGGGTCCAGACATCGTGAAACACAACTTTAACCTGGCTCCCATATTTTTCTTCAACGGCTTTCATGACTACCTGCATTTCGCGACAGGGGATACACCGCAAAGAACCTAGTTCGATAAAAGTTACCTTGTATTTTACGGTTTTCTTTATCTGTACGACTGGGTTTACGTACGTACTTGTCCGACTTGTATCCTGGGCAATTGCCGGGGTGAGGATGTTTGTCGCCATCATCAAAATGAAAAATGCATATCTTAATTTAGCCTGTATCATTGAAAAATCTCCTTTCAAATTATTTAGGATTACCCTGAAATGCAGGATGAATGATCAGAACAAGGTATATCCTGTCTTTGGGAATGAGGGAGGCTTGCAGCCACAGCCACAAACGCCTGCAGCGATGTCGCTCTCAACAGGGAGTCCCATCGCTTTCCACATCGTTATGCCACCTTCAAGGTTGGCTACACTCGGATAACCTTGAAGGTTCAGCAGATTGGCAACCCTGACACTTCGGACTCCTGCCTGGCAAATCAAAATAATATTCTGGTTTTTCGAGATGTAAGGCAGACGGTCCATGATCACCGACATGGGATGATTTAAAACACGCTCGAGTGGAATTTTCTCAAGTTTTACCTCGCTGAGTTCACGAATATCAATCAATACAGCCTCTCCGTTTTGTATTGCTTCAAGCGCATCTGCCGGCAGAATATGATTAACTCCTTCAATTTGATAGGACTGCAGAGTAGGGCTTCCTGTTGTTTTCATAATTGTCTGGTTAGGGTTATCTAAAAAATTGCGTTGAACAAATATCCTACGATCATTATCCCGGAAGCAACAATGCCGGCAAAAGTGAGAATCAGTGGCATCTTCAATACTTTTTTCAGAATAATCATTTCAGGTAATGACAATCCAATAACAGCCATCATAAAGGCGAGGGAAGTTCCAAGTGATGCTCCTTTTTCAATCAGAACAGAAACTATGGGAATAATCCCTGCAGCATTGGAGTAAAGCGGAACCCCGATAAGTACCGAGAGCGGTACGCTGTACCATACCGACTTCCCCATAAGTCCGGCCATATATTCTTCCGGTACAAAGCCATGAGCTCCCGCACCGACGGCAATACCAATGGCAACATAAATCCATACCTTGCCAACAATTTCTCTTACTGCCTCGTAGCCATGTGAAAGGCGTTCTGCAATTGATTGCCTGCCCTCCGCCTCCTCCGTTTCTCCGATCCGGATCCCGTAAACCCAATCCTGAACCCAGTGTTCCAGCTTAAGTTTTCCAATTATCCATCCCGCAGTAATGGCTATGGTCAAGCCTGTCAGAACATAAATGGCAGCCACTTTCCATCCGAACATCCCGAAAAGCAGGATGACGGCAACTTCATTGATCATGGGGGCAGCAATTAGGAAGGAAAAAGTAACACCCAGTGGAACGCCAGATTCTACAAAGCCCAGAAACAAGGGGATGGCAGAACATGAGCAAAATGGAGTAACGATTCCCAGGAGGGATGCCAGAATATTGCCGGTGAATGTTGATTTCCCTTCCAGTACTTTACGGGTTCGTTCGGCTGAAAAATAGGACCTTATGATTCCAACAAAGAAGATGATCAGTGCAAGAAGGAGCAGTACTTTTGGTAACTCGAAAACAAAGAACCGAATGGATTCAGCCATGTGACTGCCTTTTTCAAGGTCCAGAATGGTATCGACGAACCAGTCAGCCAATCGTTGAAGGTTGTGGTAGGTCAAATACCAGACAGGCAATAAAACTGCCGGAAGCCAAAGCTTTTTATCGGAAATGATTTGTCTCATTTGTATTCTTTAAATACCGGACTCCCGGCATAAAAAATTTACCAGTACACCCTTAAAATATAGTATATTCCCACAGCAATGAACAAAATGGCAACTACACGGCGGGACCAGATTTCAATTTTCTTCAGTTTATTGTAGACCATGCTGATGGAGCCTATTGAATAAGCCAGTATCCAGGCAAAAAGGATGACAGGTATACCGGTTGCAATGGCAAACACCAATGGGAGATATAATCCTGAAGCGCTGGAAACTGTCATTGGCACAAGCATCCCAAAAAAGAGCACCCCGCTGTACGGGCAAAATGCAAGGGCAAAAATCATCCCCAACAACAAGGAATCAAAGTATCCCCATTTGGTTTTGTTCTCCATTTTTGAGGAAAGGCCTCTCAATCCCGGAAATTTCACTTTAAACAGATCCAGCATGAACAATCCGATCAGTACAAGCAATGGTCCCAGAAATTTTTCTCCATACCGCTGGAAGAACCCCGAAAGTTTGAGCTGATCAGCACCAAAAAACAGGATAAGGGGGATTACCGTATATGAAACTGCACGACCCAGGGTATAGAATATCCCATTCACAAAAACCCGGTTCCGGTTTTCAATGTCCTTACCGATAAAACCGACAGCGGTAATGTTAGTTGCCAGCGGACAGGGACTTATCGCTGTCATTAGCCCTAGCACCAATGCTGATAGCCATGGCATTGTGCTGTTTTCCAAGATTTGGGTCAGAAATTCCATTAATTGTCAGTCAGGAGAGCATCGACTTTTTGTTTGATAACTGCTTTGAATTTCACCGGATTGGTTGTGGCATACATAAAGCCGTCATTTGTCAGATTGATCTTTTTATCCCCTTTTACAACCAGGAGCGTTTGTCCGGATATTTTTAATTGATCAGCCAATGGTTTGCTGGATGCATCATCAAGGTTGATAGCTTTGAAGGTTGATTTTCCTGGATAAAGACTTTCAAAATCAGCTTTAGCTTCAGCCTCCACTGCCCGGCAGGTTACGCACCTTGTTTTGAAGTGAAAATAATAGGCTTCAATAGTTCCAGCGTCCTGAATTGCTGTTTTTTGAACTGCCTGTCCATTGCAAATGATAAAACCCAATGTGACAATGACAAAACTTAGAATAGATTTTTTCATGGAACGTTATTTACCTGGTTAGTATCTGTTTGATTTCCCCTGGTGAGGGTACACGTCCTTTCAGTTCTATTTTCCCGTCCACCACCAGGGCAGGCGTTGTCATGACACCATATTTCATGATCTCAGCGATATCTTCCACTTTGGTTACTTTAGCATCAATCCCATTCTCTTCCACGACTTCGCGCGTAAGTTTTTCCAGCGTTTTACACTTCTGGCAACCAGGTCCAAGAATCAGTATTTCCATCATTTTATTTTTTATTTGTCAGAATTACAATTGGATATCTTCGGATGACTTTGCATGAACTTTGCAAGAAGTTCCTTTGCTTCAGCCCAATTTTCATAGTTTAAACAGTACTTAATCCGGGGGGCTTCAATTTCTCCCTGGATCAGGCCGGCGTCTTTCAATTCCTTCAGGTGTTGGGAGAGTGTCGATTTCACAACAGGAAGGACTTCTGATAAATCGCCGCTGTAGCAGCAGGATTGTTTTGACAATAATTCCAGCACATACATCCTGATTGGGTGCCCCATTGCTTTAGCATACCTGGCGGCTTTTTTGTGGTCTTTTGTGATTATTTCTATTTGCATTATTCGTAGTTCGTGAAATTACGAACAAAGGTGAATGTTTTTTTTGGACTGTGCAAATTTTGAATCAGGAATTTTGGTTTGGTCGGGTAGGGTTGTTGGGATGCGCCAATCCCGTAGGAGGCTTTACCGGATATTTATGGATGGAGGATATCAGAATTAAACCAGTCCGGCAATTTTCATTAAAGAAATGTTCCTATTCCAATATGTTCTATAAGAATTTTCAAACCTATCCCGAAGAGGATTAGCCCACCGAGAAACTCAACTTTTGGTCCAAGGTTATTTCCCACGTCCTTGCCGATTCGTATTCCGAGCATTGAGAAGAAGAATGTGACTGAGCCGATAACCAGGGCACCCCCGAATATTTTGCCGGTTTCGGCCATCGCGTAACTGAAGCCGACAACCAGGGCATCGATACTTGTGGCGATGGAGAGGGTCATGATATGCCGGAATGAATAAATATCGGAAATTTTGTCTTCCATGCCTTCACGAAAACTTTCATAGATCATCTTTCCTCCAAGGTAGGTTAGCAAAGAAAAGGCAATCCAGTGGTCAATGCCTTCGACGAAAATTTTCAGTTCTGTCCCCATAAACCATCCCAGCAAAGGCAGAACTCCCTGGAAGAAGGCAAAAGCGAAGGATATTTTTACTGCATGACCAAATGTGACTTTTTGTTCTGCCAGGCCGCAACTGATGGCCACTGCAAATGAGTCCATCGACAGTCCGATAGCCAGAACGAAAACGGTAATTAGATCCATTGGTTGCTTTTGTTTCCGCAAAGATAAAAAACTTGGGAATTGATCTGTTAAGGCTTTAATGGCAGCAAAAACAAAAGCTGCCGAAGATTCGACAGCTTTGTTTTGCAGCCATTAAGGCTTATATATTGGATGAGTAAATTACATCATTCCACCCATTCCGCCGCCCATGCCTTGTTGAGGCATAGCAGCCTTATCTTCTTTCTCTTCCACCAGTACACATTCGGTGGTTAAGAACATTCCGGCAATTGAAGCAGCATTTTCCAATGCTATACGTGTTACTTTTGCCGGATCAATTACACCTGATTCATAAAGGTTCTGGTAGATATCAAGACGGGCATTGTAACCGAAATCTCCTTTGCCTTCCTTAACTTTCTGAACGATTACGGCGCCTTCGACACCTGCATTGGCAACAATCTGGCGCATTGGTTCTTCGATGGCACGCTTAACAATCAGTATACCTGTTGTTTCGTCATCGTTGTCACCTTCAAGTCCTTCGAGAGCCTCCTGTGCACGGATCAGTGCCACTCCGCCGCCAGGTACAATACCTTCTTCAATGGCAGCACGGGTTGCGTTCAATGCATCGTCAACGCGGGCTTTCTTCTCTTTCATTTCAATTTCTGAAGGAGCACCTACATAGAGAACTGCCACACCACCAGATAGTTTGGCAAGACGTTCCTGCAGTTTTTCACGATCGTAATCTGAAGTTGTTGTTTCGATCTGTTTTTTAATCTGTCCGACACGTGCAGCAATAAGAGCTGAATCACCTGAGCCATTGACGATTGTTGTTTTGTCTTTGTCAACAGTAACTTTTTCTGCACGTCCAAGCATTTCTAAGGTGGTATCCTCCAGTTTCATGCCTTTTTCTTCGGTAACAACGGTTCCTCCTGTTAAGATTGCCAGGTCTTCCAGCATTTCTTTCCTGCGATCACCAAATCCGGGAGCTTTTACAGCACAAACTTTCAGTCCGGCGCGTAAACGGTTAACAACCAGTGTAGCCAAGGCTTCACCTTCGATATCTTCGGCGATGATCATCAATGGGCGGCCTGCCTGATGTGTTGCCTCAAGGATAGGAACCAGTTCCTTCATGGAGCCAATTTTCTTGTCGTGGATCAAAATGAAAGGATGGTCCATTTCCGTAGCCATCTTTTCAGTGTCAGTAACGAAGTAGGGAGAGATATAACCACGGTCGAACTGCATACCTTCCACAACTTCCACATAAGTGTCTGTTCCTTTGGCTTCCTCGACAGTGATAACACCTTCCTTGTTCACTTTTTGCATGGCATCAGCAATAAGTTTGCCAATCTCATTATCGTTGTTGGCGGAGACACGGGCAACCTGCTCTATTTTGCTGAAATCATTTCCTACGTTGATGGCCTGGGCCCTGATGTTTTCTACAACTTTGATAACGGCTTTATCGATACCACGTTTCAGGTCCATCGGGTTTGCTCCTGCAGTAACGTTTTTCAGGCCTACTGTAATGATGGACTGTGCAAGAACAGTGGCAGTAGTTGTACCGTCTCCGGCATCATCACCGGTTTTTGATGCAACTTCCTTTACCAGGTGTGCACCTATGTTTGCATACGGATCTGCAAGATCAATCTCTTTGGCAACAGTAACACCATCCTTTGTTACAAGGGGAGCGCCAAATTTCTTCTCAATGATAACATTGCGACCTTTTGGTCCCAAGGTAACCTTTACTGCATCTGCCAGTTGGTCGACGCCTTTTTTCAGCAACTCACGTGCTTCAATATTGAATTTAATTTCCTTAGCCATTTTGTATAAATTTTGTTGATTGACAATACATTAATTAAGCAATGAAAAGAACGTCTGACTGTGATACAAGCAGGTAATCTTTACCATCTATTGAAAGTTCGGTGCCGGAGTATTTTCCGAAGAAAACTACATCACCTACTTTAACCTCCATAACTTCATCTTTTTTTGCACTTCCAA
>CAZDLO010000102.1:8638-13164 GCA_964506325.1 uncultured Tangfeifania sp. | reverse complement strand
CTTTTGAATTCCCCGGGCCCCTCCAAAGGATGGGGACAGGCGCTGCTTATGATTTCCTCATGAACCGTTACCATTTTACATCAAAGGTAAACCTGCACCAGGCTCGTCCTGATTTTTGTTTGCTTTTTCTGCAAACCTGTTTCAGGACCAGAGAACAAATAACTGCTTTCAGGTGATACACACTCCCCGGAGACTCACCTGGGCACTGGTTTATCCTGGGAATCAAACCCATATGCCTGTTCTATCCGCATCTTGATTTTGTTCATTACAACACCCCCGTTGTCAGAGTTAGTCATGATAACCAACCCGTAACCCTTGACTTTGTGCGCATAAAGTATACATCTGAATCCCCAGTTACCCCCGCCGTGACTGAAATACCATCCCTGTCCCTGCTTTGCGATGGAAAACCCGATAGCGAAATCCCCTACTCCCACAGGGCTCAGCATCTCTTTCACCAAAGGTTGGTTGAGGACGCTATTTGCCTGTCCCCACAATGATTTCTGGACTTCAATCACGAATTTTGCCAGGTCGGTTGGTGTTGTCCATAATCCGGCAGCCGCCAGTTCAGGATACACATGCCACTTGAAGTTCATCCCCTCACCCTTTGTATTGTGGGCTCTTGCAGCGTTTTTATCCCTCCCGGGGGACAAAGGCTGCTGGTAGGTACTTTGCGTCATACCGACAGGCCCAAGCACGGTTTTCTGAATTAGGTCAGGATAGGAACCTCCAAAAACATCCGTCAGCAACAATTGCAAAACGGTCACTCCACCGCCCGAATACTGGAAAGCAGTCAATGGAGGACGCACAAGCAGTACCGGTCCGACATTCGACGGCTTTTCGCCGTTGAGAATCTGTACTATGGTCGGAAGCTGATCTGAAGGATCATATCCCGGGAAACCAAAACCATCACCCAGTCCGGAGGTATGGCTTGCCAGCGTTCGGGGCGTTACAGTCCGGTCTTTGGTAAAGGGACTATCGGGTATTTTCCAGGACTTTAAGATTGTGTTGACATCCGTGTCCAAGGTGAATTTGCCATCCTGTACTGCTTTCAATACAGCCATGGCATTGATGGTCTTGCTGATGGATGCCGCCTGAAAAAGGGTTTCCGTGTTTACTTTTGCGCCGGTCTTCACATCCGCAATGCCATAACCTTTTGCCCAATGAATCTTGAAATCCTTTATGACAGCTAAGCTGACACCCGGAACTCCGTTGCGGGCCATAAGTGCTTCAATTGTAAGTAAATCAGTACTTTGATGATCAGAAAATTGCGGATTCTCAATCATCCTGATAAATTTACCTGCATCAAACTGACCTGAGGCCTCCTTCAGAAAAATCCATGAAAACGAACAAACAAACATGAAAATCAGGAGCAATTTCCTCATGGATTTCATCCATAGCGTCTGAAAGGGCTGAAAAGCTAAAACCGAATTTCCCATTTTACCTGGTTTTAAGTTTATTTAGTTACCGGAAAGAAAAAAAGACTCATTTTCTGATTCTATCGTCCACTCTGAATATCCCCAAAGGGAGACTCCTTATTTGTTTCCAATATCCATCAGTGTACTGCTCCCCATCTGAGGGGGTTGAAGAGATATCAAATAAGGGAGGCTGTAAAATGCAGACTTTTATACCTGATAATGGTTAATTGTTGCACATTTCCCCTTTAAATTTACTTTTTATTCTGTTTATCTTACATTTGAACCTTGAATTTTTATTGGAAACAGTCTGGTTATGAAGCAGCTTTTGGTAGATATGGATGGCGTGCTGGCGGATGTTTACGCCCATTTTCTGTGCCTGGAATTCAGTGAAACCGGCATCAAACCGCAGTTGGAGGAGCTTTACGGGAAAACCGAGGCTGAGGCTTTTGCCCATTATGAGCAAAACGTTCATTCCAAAGATTTCTTCAGGAAAGCACCGGTTATGCCGGGCAGCATCGATGGTTTAAAATACCTCAACAGCAGGTACAAGGTCCTGGTTGTATCTGCTGCCATGGAATTTCCCGACAGCCTGATCGAAAAGCACGACTGGCTTCACGAATATTTTCCTTTCATTTCCTGGAAACAAATTGTTTTCTGTGGCGACAAAGCTGCTGTAAAAGGCGATATCATGATCGACGATCATCCCAAAAACCTTAACTTCTTCCCCGGCAGGAAAATCCTGTTTACCCAACCTCATAATATCCTTTTACCCAGCGACACCTGGGAGCGGGTTGACACCTGGAAACAGTTGCTCGAGATCCTGTGAGCGGGGCCGGCTAAGGGCTGCCCGACACTTCCGGTCTTTTGAAAACCATCATGGACAGTTGATTATCCTGGCATACTTCATCATTCGATTACCCTTGTGTCTCCCGGCGACCGGTGTTTCCTCACATATTCCAGCCATTGGGCTTCTGTCGCATAGGGCAGCAGAGGTTTTGCTGTCACATACTTCTCCTCCCACGGCTCAAAGAAAATCTCAAAAGATTCATGATCCTTTGTGAACTTTATCTCCTTACGGATGACCACGTTCATGTCTTCCAGTTCCTTCATCAGGAACAGCCCCTTGTCGTTGATCACCCTCATCTTACGCGGCATCAGGAAATAAAGGTTGCCGGTCTGTCCTGCCGGTCGGGTGACAGTGCCGGAGAGACACTTCCGCTCCGGATCCCACTTCAGGGATTCCACTTCAACGGCCCCCTGCTGAATGTGCATATCTGTCGATAACAACCAGGGATAGTTCCTTGCCTCAGAGATTCGGAAAAGGCGGCAGGAATTGGGGGGAATCACCATCTTGTATCTCTCGTGGTAAGTACCGCAATAATTTTCATTCCAGAATTCATAGACCCGGTAGGGCTTTTCATTGTCCAGCCCAAGTTTTCCAAAGTCAAGCTCAGCATTGTAGGAGGCCTGGTCAAGGTTAAAGACTGCCACAACCTGGTAGTTGTCCCACACGGTGCTGACCGGCAGTTTGAGGTAGCGCGAATAATCGCCGGGAAAGACATGTTCGAACAAATCGACCGGCACAGGCATGTCGCTGGTACGTGGAAGGCACATTTTAACCAGTTGCAGCCGCTCATCGCTGATGCGGCGGAAATCGTCACCCAGCATAAGGGGAGTGCCGCACATGCCGAATATGGTGGTTGCCACCCTGGCGTGTTCAAGAGGGACGGGTTTGTCTATCGTTAATTCATTCAGGTCGTTGATGTAGAGTTTCCTGTGCGTGAAGTAGGAGGCAGCAGCATTTTGCAACAGGTAGAAAAGGTTGGCATAATGCTCATCATGCAGCACATAGCTGGCGTTTCTCCAGTCGCTCAGCGGCGCGCCCTGCATTGGCCTTCCTTCCCCGAAGTCCCTTCCCACCCTGGCAGCATTGATAAGGCCGGTGAAGGCAGGGGTAGAGGAAACAGCCGTCTGAAGGTGGGTGTCGGTGCCGGCCGTCTTGCGGATCAGCTGCAGGATGTTATTGGCTGCCTGCAGCGGGGTCTGTGTCGGGTCGTGCAGGCGGGCGTTCTTTGGAACATCAAGAAAATCAAGCATGTAAAATCGTACTCCCAGCTCGCGGTTTTTGGCGAAGACTTTGCGGATATATTCAGCGGTCTTGGGATGGGTTCCGTCCAGCGAATACTTATGCAGGTAGGTCAATGGAGTCACATCACCCAGGTCGCCGGCCCAGTTTATCACCTCCGTAATCGGAGTCCCATTTTTGTCGAGCAGCAGGTTATCCCGGTTTTCTTCCAGCGCCCCGTCTGCCTCGCTCAGGAACCAGAATGGCGCCACCCATACTCCCGGCTTGAATCCAAGGTCGAGCATCTGCTTCAGAAAATTAGCATAGCCATTTGTGTAAGCAAAATGCCGCTCACTGGGCAACAGCCAGTTCCCAGGGATCCCCTCTTTCAATGCGCTGAAAGTGCTTACCCGGAAAATATCCACCTCGAATCCCTTCAGCTTGGCACGCATTGCTTTTGCATCGTCCAGGGAGACCTCGGCATACCCTCCTTCCTGTTCGTTCCAGGTATCGATCCATGCGCCACTGCCGAGCCCGACCGGAGGCAGATCGGCAAAGACAGGTTGTTTGATGGCCCTGATCCGTTCGGCCCATCCTTCAAGTGCCCTGAAAGGATCGGTCTGGAAAGAGATGCGCAGCTTCTCGGAAACCAGTTGCTGCCCGGGCTGCAGAATATAATCCCCGAAGCTGCAGGTGGCCTTGTAAGATTCGATCCCTCCGGCCGAAGAATAGACCACCGAATGACGGCATTGCATCCTGTCCATGGTGAGGAAGGCCGATACGAAAGATTGTCCGGAGGGTTGGTCATACAAAAGAAAAAGGTTGTCTGACCAGTGCTTTCCGCCATCACTCTCCAGCAACTCCACACGCATATCCCAGGGGCGCCAGCGGAAAAAACGCACCGAACCGGGGTCGTCGCCTGCCTTGAACTGCTGTCCCAAAGCTGCGGAAAGAGAAACAACATCCCACTTGCCGACAGAAAGTGGTGTTTTGCCGGTATTGTGCAGTGTCGTAATGATTTCCAACCCGTTTTCAATAGAAACAAC
>CAZDLO010000102.1:0-8628 GCA_964506325.1 uncultured Tangfeifania sp. | reverse complement strand
TTGTTGGTCGTTTTAATAACAAAGTGGTTTAATTTTTCAATAGAAACAACTTCCCAGCTCCAGCGACAACCGATGCCGGGAAGTACAAAGTCGAGCCGGGAAGTAACTCCCTTGCGGGCCGGTGTTAGCACCCGTGCATCCTTCAGCCTGACAAGGCTTCCGTTCACCTCCACCGCACCGCTCAATCCCCGGAGGGCAAACGGATTGTCGCCGGAAGCTGTAATGTCTATGCCCGTCCCGGCCTGGTCGCGGGACCAGGTGAAAGGGGTTGTCATTTCTATGGATTGTGCTGCCATCGGGATAGGACTGAAGGCAAATAACAAGCAAACAAACAGTTGCTGAATGCTCTTCTTAATTCTTTTCATAGTTTGGTTGATTGACACCGTGATAATGTGTTGGTGATGAAATGCTAATCTATCAAAATTATAGATTCTTGAGACGCAGTATCCCATTTTTTAATGTGCTAAATTTCATCGCATTAGCAACCATTGTTTGAATACAGGTACTGCAACAGGTTAGAATTATCAACTATGGCAGTCAGTAAACTTCCTGATTCATCTTTCAATACACTTTATTATCTTTATCAGGAGCAAAACTACTAACCCTGAGACTACACTACATGAAAACCATCCTGCTGACAATCCTCTGCATTTTGCCAATCCTGGTTTCCGCCGCACAGGAGAAGGGCCGCACTACCATCAACCTGAACGGCACCTGGCAATTTGACCAAACGGTAAAAGCCTTTCCTCCGGCAAAATTTACCCGGACAATTCCTGTCCCGGGACTGGTGCACCTGGCAGAGCCAAAGATTGAAGATTATGATAAATTCTTCAGGCGTCCCGACAAGGTAGAAATCAAAGACCAGCACAATCTTTACAACATTGATTATACCCCGCGGTACAGCTGGTACCGGAAAATGGTATTTATCCCGAAAGAACTCGAGGGAAAGGAAGGTATGATCACCGTCAAAAAAAGCCAGTATGTGACCCAGGTATATATCAATGGTACCGACATGGGGACCTCCATTGCCTGCTATACCCCCATCGAATTCCCGGTTACCAACGCCCTGAAATATGGTGCCGAGAATGAAATCCTGATCAAGGTAGGCGACAGGGTCTGGCTCCCTGCCGAAGCTGCCGGAGGCACCGACAAGGAGAAGGAGCATTATCTTCCGGGAATCTGGGATGATGTATTGCTTTCCTTTACCGGAAAAGTAAGGGTGAACAGGTTACTGGTGCTGCCCTCCGTGGCAGGCAATAATGTCACAGTCAAGACCCAGCTGCGAAACCTTATTCCCGCGCAGATCTTCGTCGGCGATGCCATGAAAGATTCGGCTACGCTGGAGATTTCCATATCTGAAAAACTTTCGGGTAAAATAGTGGCAGGCAAAAGTATCAGGGTATCCACCAAGCGTGACAATCTTACAGAAGTTGTTACACAGATTCCGCTTTCAGACTTTTCAGCCTGGACACCCGAAAAACCATTCCTCTACATGGCAAGGGCGACCCTGCAAAATAACAACGGCTTGTCTGACGTGTATGAAAAACATTTCGGAATGCGGGATTTCACGCGCAGAGGGAAGTTCTTTTACCTCAACGGTGAAAAGTACATCCTTCGCGGTACCAATGTAACCCTGCAGCGTTTCTTCGAAGACCCCGACTGCAGCAACCTGGTCTGGGACAAGGAGTGGGTGAAACGCCTGCTGGTTGAGTATCCGAAACAGCTCAACTGGAATGCCATGCGCATCTGTGTCGGCATAGTGCCTGATTTCTGGTACGATATAGCCGATGAACACGGGTTACTTTTCCAGAACGAATGGCTCTACTGGCAGAACCATGGATGGGACGACCAGATCCGGAAGGAATTCACCGACTGGCTTTGGACTGACGGAAGCCATCCAAGCATCGGGATATGGGATGCCATCAACGAAAACTGGGACAACTACATCGGCAATGTCCTCATTCCTGAGCTCAAGAAACTCGACCCGACCAGGGTATGGGACAGCGGATACATGAAGACGGAAGAGATGCCCCTTGACGAAATGGACGAACCGCATCCCTACCAGGGAAAAATCAGGGAAAAAGGTCCTGTATCAAAAGCCAACTTCTACCCGCTTGGCAACCTCGACTACAAACCTGCCAGGGTGCAGGAGATCCAGGATGCAAGCACGGTGCAGCTGGTGAATGAGTATGGCTGGATATGGCTCTGGCGCAACGGCAAGCCAAGTAAACTGACTGTTGAAGTATTCGAATATTACCTGGGGAAAAATTCGACTCCCGAACAGAACTTCGAGCTCCAGGCATACTGGATGGAGCTGGAAACGGAGTGGCTGAGAAGTGAGCCCTCCATTGCTGGCGTCCTCGCATTTTGTTACCTGGCCAACAACTATGGTTACACCGGCGACTGGTTCCTTGGCAATATCAGGGACCTGAAACCATCTCCTACACTCAACTGGTTCCGTCATGCCTTTGCCCCGGCGGCCACCTATATCAACCTGACGGATGAACGCTATACCAAATATACTAAACCTCACAAACCGGGTTCTGTATTTTTGTTCAACCTGGCTGGCATCAACAACCTGCCCAAACCGGTTTCGGGTACAGTGAAAATCCGGATATACGATGCTTCAGGCAAAAGCAGCAGCGAGCAGGTATTCCCCGTAAAACTGCCTTCCTGGCAGCGGACAGACATCCCTGTAAATTGCACCCTGCCAGCCCAGCCGGGAGGTTACCTGGTTGTGGCGGAGTTCACGCCGGAGCAGGGAACACCGGTGCTCAGCAGAAGATTCCTGAAGGTCGGAGAGGCTGCCGCTTATTCCTGGCACAAACTGGATCCAATCATCAAATAACAACCATCCCGCCTACGGACATTATATTTCAATCCTGTGAGAACATGAAATACAAACTCCTGACACTATTCCTTGCCGGCATGGTCATTATATCAGCGCTCCGGTTAAGTGGCCAGTCCCAGTATCTTAACCGCACCAGGTACTTCATGGATAAAGGAATTGTGGCACCAAGCACCATTAACCCGGCACTTCACCATGCAACCGACAAGAAGCTGATCCTTACCAGCCAGAGCCTGAAATGGGAATATGCCAGGGATCATATCGCATCGATGGAGGCAGCCCATCCCTATTTCGACGGTATCGCAACCTGGGTGAGGAAACCGATGATGCGCGGCGAGTCCTGGACCGAAGAAGATGTTGAACTGAAAACGATGTCTCAGATCAAATGGGGAAAATACACGGAGAATTTTGTTATTGTAGGGTATAGTGACTCTCAGGACTTTGAGTTTTTTAACGAGGCCAAATGGTCTTCCATCATTCACAATACCAGGCTGGTATCCAAAATGGTGAAAGCAGGAAGCCTGAAAGGCGTTTTCATCGACGATGAGAATTATGCGGCAGGCTCCCACGGATGGAAATTTGACCCTGCCTGGTACCCGGGCCACACTTTTGAGCAGGTCTATGCCAAAAGCCGTGAAAGGGGCCGTGAAGTGATGAAGGCATTGCAGTCTGAGGTAGCCTACCCGCTTGTCGTTCTGGATTTTATCTGGTACGGCGATCACTGGAACAGGTATGACACCAAAGACGGCAGACAGATCCTCTGGATGGCTTTCAAAGATGGCATGCTGGATGCGGCCAGGAAGGAAGATGTTTTGGTAGACGGGAATGAAGTGGCCTACTATTACCAGGAAGCGCAGATGTTTACCGATATCTGCAATGAATTCAGGCAGCACTGCTTTCCCAAATATGGAGCCCCGGAACTGCAGGAGAAATACCGGACGCAGGTGCAGATCGGCCATGGTATCTACCCGACCCTGATGTATGGCTGGTGCAACATAAAAAATCATGCCAGTTTCCCCGACAGGGCGAAATATCCAACCTACACGGATGAGGAGAACAGTGCCTGGTGGAAGCACCAGTTGTACCATTCCCTGCTGACCACCGACAAATATGTCTGGCTCTGGTCTGAAAAATGGAACTGGTGGGGAGATGAGACCGAACCACTGCCTTCTGATATGGCAAGTATCCTGACGGATGTCAAAGCCAGAATCAATAGCCAGCAGGGACTGGACTATGAAATGACAAAATTCGGTCCGAACTGGGCCAGCCTCACCCCTTCCAATGAAAGATGGCACTTCTCCGTCACACCAACGGTTCGGATTACCGGACCGGCCAACAAGTCAGTGACCTCAGGTGATTTTACCATCCATACGGAAGTTTCAACCAATATCAGCAAAGTCGAATTCTATATCAATTCCCTTCGTGTAGGAGTGATCGACAAGCCCCCCTTTACGCTCAGGGTTACCGGATTGAAAAAAGGAACTTATACTTTATTTGCAAGGGTCTTCGATGGCTGGGCGGAAGGTCATACCACCTCTGCCCCTGTGATCTTCTCTGTCAATGACTGACCCGGGGTAGTATTCTATAACCGGCAGAATCACAGGTATTTCATTCGCCGGAAAAAAATATAAGGCACCTGCCTTTTCATCAAGACAGGTGCCTTATACAGGAAATATGCGCAATCGGATAAACCCTGAAAAACGCTAGAAAGGCATTCTCCTTTCGCTTTCAGGCCTGGGCTTCATGTAAGGCTTGGACGGCAATTTCACCTGGCGCATCGCCGCATTGTAGACGAACGAAGCAGTGATGACTGCATTTTGCCTGAGATCCGCCATTATCAGCCTTTCATAGGTGTCCATGGTGGTATGGTACCCCCTGCCATATTCAATTTCATCCTGGATAAACTGAAATCCGGGAAGGCCTACTGCCTCAAAGGCAAGATGGTCGGTACCCGATGTATTTCTGATGGTGATGGTGGAAGCTCCCATATCGGCAAAAGGCTTGAACCACTCTTCAAAAACAGGCCTTGCCAGTTCGTTCTCCTGCAGGTAGATTCCGCGGTACTTGCCGGATCCGTTGTCCATGTTGAAATAACCTGCAAACTTGTCATAATCGGGTTTGTGCTCTTTGGTCTTGGGATCAACCAGGTACTTCTCCACATAACCCCTGGAACCGTGCAGTCCCTGCTCCTCCCCACCCCAGAGTGCGATGCGGATGGTTCTCCGCGGCGCTGCCTCCAGGCTCTTCAGGATGCGGAGTGCCTCAAGCATCACAATACAACCGGATGCATTATCGGCAGCACCGGTACCGCCATGCCACGAATCGATGTGAGCACCCAGCATGACAACTTCCGTCTTAAGATTTTTATCCGTACCCGGGATCTCGCCGATCACATCATAGACAGAAGGGCTGGCAAAAAAGTTATTCTGTATCTCTATTTCCATCTCAACCGGGATTTTGTGACGAACCAACCTCTCCATCCTGCCAAAATCCTCATTAGGAAGGTTCATTTCTGCAATTGGCTGCTTTTCTCCGGCGGTGTAGTTGGCCCCATTGGATCTTGGAATATTGTAGGTGCCTGAATTGTTCAGAATCACAGCAGCTCCTTCTGAGGTTAACAGTTCAGTTATTTTGGTGCGCAAAGCCCTTTGTGCCTGGAAGGTTGCAAAGTCAAAATTTGACCTCCTGCCTTGCTGTCCCTGGGAGGATGCCTTGGAAAGATCCTTCAGTTGTTCGTCGGTATACCGGTTGGCCAGTGGTGAAAAATTTATCTCATAGGTTGAGGAAGAAGGCATCATCACAATCTTTCCTGAAAGTTTTCCCTTGAATTTCTCCAGGTCTGCCTCGGTTTTGGCATCCATCAAAACAACTTCACCCTTTACGAGTCCGTTTGTGCTGCCGGTCCAGGCAACCGGATTACAGGCGAAGCCGGAATAATAGGGTGCCGTCATGGCCGCATAAGCCTTCAGGTTGTCCCAGCCGCCGCGGGTGAAATCCCTTACCGGCTCAATTCTTACATTTTGCAAGCCCAGTTCTTCCATTTTTTTCTTCGCCCATTCGTTCCCGCGATTGTTTCCCGTCGAACCTGTCAGTCTGGGGCCGACATAATCTGTGAGCCAGAAAGCCATCTCCTCAATACCCGAATTTCTCAATCCCTCCTGTTTGATTTTGTAAATCATGCCAAGGTCAACATTTTCAGTCTGCGACAACAGCACCAAAGGGGCAGAGGCCATAAACATAAAAATGGCAAAAGTTCTTTTAATGTTCATTATTTGATTTTTATGGTGATAAGATTTTCAAATGTAAAAAAATTTATTGGCAATATCCAGCCAATATGGCAAGGTTGCCATATTCAATCCGAAAGAACCGGATGCCTCTAAAATACAAACAAACAGCTACTTACATAACCTTATTGCCTCTCCGGCAATCTCTACTGCCTGCAGATGCCTGTCGCGGAAAGGCTCGAGTGTTGGAAACCAGGGCGTTTGCAGGAATCCTTTTAACCGGGTGCGGGGGATTTCTTTCAGGCACCATTTTACCAGGTTGCCAAAGTTCTCTGGGGAGTCCCAGTTCGAGCCCGCCGGGACCTGGTCATAGCCATGGCTCTCCAGCTCATGGAAAGTCCGGAGTGCCCTTTCCTCCGTCCTGTTGAAGTCAGGATGATAGTACCAGTTGCTCTGCAGTACATTTTTTGGCATCTTTTCATAAAAATCTGCCGGGTGATCCCAGGCAAAGTCAGACCATATCCATGGGCGGCAACCCTGGTCCTCAACAGTTTTATTGAAGAAGCCGAAGTCATGCCACCACAACTCATGTTGACGGACAATGGCGATGGAATAGGATTTCTGATTCCCGAAGTTTTCTTCATCGTAACCCAGGTGAAAGAACCGTGGTTTTCCAAAAAGAGAGGCAACTTCTGCAATCAGCCCGGCACAAACCCTGTAATAAACGGGCGTTGAAACCATTCGGGAATAGTCATGAAGCCACTGGTCGTGACCGGTGGAGAAATTGAGCTTTGGAACCGGTTCGAGTCCCAGGCTGCGGAGGCGGGCCAGTTCTTCTCCCAGCCTGGCATGCGACCAGGCATTCCTGACTGAAATTTCAGGATGTGATTCAAATTGAATGCCATCGCCAACATCGATCACGACCATGTTCATACCTGCTTTGGCCATTTTCTCAGTAATATCATACCAGAGTTTGTCGTCAAACCTGAGTGTGTCAGACACCTGGACATAATGGAGCTGATCCTGGCTGTAATTCCCCCATTTCTCAGGTCGCCTGTCGCACCACATGTTGTAGGAGAGGTGAAGCAGGTTTCCCCAGATCATTTCAGTAACGGCAGTCCCTGAAGCAGGTTCTGCAGCAATAATCCCGGGGGAAATAGCCGCAGCACCGGCAGTAATAGCAGAATTGCGGAGAAAATGACGGCGTGTAAAGTCTTTCATAGACAGATCGTATCGTTAAATTGTTGAATATCGTAAGGCACGCATGAAATCCGGTGCAGGAAAAGTAATACCTCATTTTACAGGGACCTTTGAAACATCACCTTCAAAAATTGCCAAAGTGAACTGTTCATCGCAAGGTTGTAAAGGTAAAATAAGGCGCTGTCTGATCAGTCATGGTCCTGAATATTTGTTTTCCCTAGATGCATATTAAATACCGGTAAAAACCTAAGCCCTTTCCTGTTATTCCCGGCTATGTTAATTAACCCTATTTGCAGCCCATGTAGTTCCTTGGTCCTGTTAACCAATGCAACGGATAACCCCCGCTGTTTCTTATTGATGCTGGTAATGCCAGCAATTGCGACCCCTGTCAGTTGACCGGTATTCACTGAAATACCTGATAAGGCAAACCCTGTGAGATCGCTTTTGCTTTTGACAATACCCGGACATATCGCTACCCCTTTGATTCTGTTTCCTCCGATCATAATTCCGGCCGTTGTCAGCCCTTCTATCCCGGCGTCGGGCAACTTGTCTCCATTGCCTGCCCAGATGCCTGCAATTGTCACACCCCTGATTTTATGGTCGGCTATTACAACCGCCGGACTGACATGAATTCCGTTCAGGTTCTTTGCGTACACGGTAAGGCCGGCAGCAGAGAAACCATTGATTGCTCCCAGGGGAGCAACCAGGATCAATCCTCCGAGGCTTAATCCATTCAGGTGGTGACCAATGGCAAACAATCCTCCGGCAGTTAACCCATTCAGGTTCTTATCACAAAACAACCCCAAAACACCCAAATTTAGCGGCTGCATAGTTCCTGCAACGGGGACAAGACCGGCGCTTATCCCGTTAACAACCGCACTTTTATTTGGAGCTTCAGCCATTCCAACAATCATTTTAATCTGATTTTTTTTCGCCTTGCGCTCCATTTTTGGTAATTGCCTGTACCATAAGGTTAAATTCAGTCCGTTGATCCTTTCAACATTACTGTCAGATACGTTTAACCTGATTCCTGAAAACTCCCTGGAATTTCCAAAACTGATCCCGGCCTTCCGAAAAGGTATATTCAAGGCCTTGCCGTTCGACCCGGAATCCTGCGCTATTGACAATGATACAGTGTGAAGCAGAATTACGATACTTAGCAAACAGAATTTTTTCATGGCAAAAAATATGTTTGTTAGCGGTCTGTTGGTGAGATGAATAAAATTACAAGAAATAAATCATACCATCCTCTTCCAAATTGCAAAAAACACACATTGCCACCCTACTTAAATAAAAAAACGTCTGACTCGTCCTGATTTTAGTTTACAGTTTTTGATTAATAATTGTTTTTTTAAT
>CAZDLO010000101.1:0-13192 GCA_964506325.1 uncultured Tangfeifania sp. | reverse complement strand
TAAATGTAGTCTAATTAGTACCCTGGGATCATTTGTTCCCAAAGTTTCTGAAAATGAAGCAGAAAGGTATTCTTGTAACAGTGCATTTATATGATAAACGGGCATTTATCCGGAGTAATTTATCCGGGTTCACGTTATGAACCATGACCGCCAAACATAAAATCCGGGAAATGTAAAAACAGAACTGGTTGGTTAGTCTGTAAGAAGGGAACGAATCAGATTATTTTTCAGTGCGAGCCTGACTGCCACACTGACGGAGATATACCCGCTGACTAATACCAGCAGGGTTACAGCCGGCAGCCAGATCCACAGGTTAGACTGATGCTGGGAGAGGAGTACAGGAATTGCGCTAACGGTTGCCGGAATTGCTCCTGTCAGGACAGCGGCCAATATCATGAGCAGTTTCTCGGTATGCAACATCCTTACAATGAATGATTTTTCAAATCCGACAGATAATAACAGGGCATATTCCGGTATTTGTTCAAATGTGGTTCTGAAAATGATTATTCCCAGTCCGGCCGTACCAATCAATAATCCCAGTGCCCCTAGCATCAGGAAAATATTCAAATAGGTGTTTTCTATCCGGTTGAAATTTTGCAAACGATCTGTTGTTCCAGTAATTTCAGAGCCAAAGCGCCGCCATTCAGATTTAAAATCATCGTAGTTGATAGAATTCTCCGGGTCATTGACCAAAAATACGGTGGCACCGCTGACCGTTGGAAAGGCCTTTACAAAAACCTCCTCAGAAACTATAATATTGCCCTGGAAGACTGAATTTTCAAATCCACCGATTAATTTGAGCTTTAACTGATCGCCTGCTTCATTTTTGTACAAAAGGGTATCACCGATTTTTTTTCCAAGGCTCCACTGGATGACCGACTGATCAGCAAATGCCGGAATTACATTACCTGCCAGCCTCTTGTTGAGTGATTGCCAGGGATGCTTTTCATCCAGGTCTTCCGTTCGGGTGGCAAAGGAAAAGGCTGAATTATCGTCAAACTGTGCCGGATTGCATGCCAGCAACCGGGGTCTGGAAATCCGGTTCAGGTTAAGGCAGCTGGCATCATCTCCAGGTTGTGCCAGGAAGGAAACTACCTGCGAGGAGAGGGGTAATCCCAGGTCGGTCTTCCCCGCGATGCTGCCGGCATCAAATAGCACAGGCAGCGTTGTCTCGATAAAATACTCATAGCCCCCTGTTCCGGAGAAAGGTTTTGCTGCGTTGGCGCTCAGGTCTTTGCGGTAGAGTCCCGTGGCAATTACCAGGAAAATTCCTATGGATAAAAAACCAACTGCCATCAGTGTTCTTTTTCTTTCACCGGAAAGTCTTTTGAGTATCAATGATCTCAACGAAAATGGTTGGGTACCGGTAGCCGAGGCAATTCTGACCAGTGAAAAATTTAAAAGTAAAATAAGGCCAGGCAACAATCCAAATCCACTTACAAAAAACAGATCCGTGCTGATTTCACCCTTGTTGATACCAAAGAAAAAAGCGATCCCAAGGGAGAGAAATACCAGGGAAAGTCCTGTAATAAGAGAGATTCTTCCTCTGTGCCGCTTTTCCCTCATTTTCTGCTTTGGCAGACGGACCTCCTGATCAGCGAGAAATCTATTCAGGCTTGAGAAAAATATCCCTGCGAAAATCACGGAAATAACCAGGGTCCCTGCAATTATGGAAAGGGGCCGAATGTGTACGGAGGCAATTGAGGTACGGACGATATCATTCCAGATAGTATTTATTGCGTCCAATATCAGGTTGTTATACCCTATACTCAATGGGATACCCAGGATAATTCCCATAACCACCAGGGTCATGGCTTCGAGAAACAGCAGTTTTCTTATAGTCCTGAAAGAAAATCCGATGGCCCTTAATGTCCGGCTTTCTGATTTCCTGTAATTTAGAAACAGTCTAAACAACAGGGATGCCAGTAAAAATGCGGCAACCAGGACAAAAAAGCTCAATCCGATGAACAATTGTCCAAAATCCACACCATTGGCAGCAGCAGACATGCCTTCAGCTTTTGCATCTGTTATTTCAAATCCTACCTGGGATGGGTTGGTTCCCCTGAGGAGGGTTTGCCCGAGCATCGGGCCATTTATTCCTTCCATGCGGATGGCTGTTGCCTGTCCAAAGCGGTTACCCCATAAATTTCTGGCAGTCTGCAGTGATACAAATCCTTTGGGAGTTCCTTTGAATTGTTTCCAATAGGCTTCATCCTCCGGCCTGATCTTTTTAAGATCCACTGGCACTCCAGTTTTCCAGTCGCGGCAGTTCCCGGCATCGGAGAGACCTGGAATAACAGGCATCAGGTCCCGGTCGGCAGTTCTGTCCTCAAGTTTGGCAATGCCCTTTACCATGAAAACAGTATCCTTCTGAATGAGCCTGCGCAGCGGACCAACTTCGAAATAGGAAAGTCTCAGCGAATCATTGATGTTGACCTTTAAATCATCAGCCAGCCAACTGCTTATCACCATCTCCTGTCCGGTTAATGTGTCATTGGTGGAAACAAATGAATACGGAGATTCTTTTTGGCCGAAAGTGAATCCGTTGATAAAATAGGTAAAAACAGGATAGCAGCCGGGTATTTGGGTCATGCATACCTGCTCCGTAATGGGTTCGATAAATACCCTGTCTGAAATGACTTCCGTGTAATTGAAGGCCGTATTTTCGCGGATTTTCAGGTTCAGGTCTTCCAGCTTCCAGTATTGTTGCAGTTTAATTGCGAGGTTTTTTGCGTTGATTCCTTCCTGCACCAGGATAACGTTGGATTTTTGTTTCAGTTTCATCTGCTCGTTGAGCCAATCCAGGTTCAGGAACACATTGCGCGGGGATGACTGGATATTCCTGAGGCTGAAATTTCCCAGCTGGTCTGCTTTGAGGATACTTTTCACAATTACCCGGAATGAAACGGAGTTTTCTTCGGGGGAAACAAATGGAGTATTGGACGGGAAAGTATTCAGCCTGGTCGTCCGCAGCAGAAATTCATCACCAACCTTCAGTCCTGCCAGTCCGGCCAGGTTTTCGTTGATGGCGGCTTCATTGCCGGATAACTGAAAAAGTTGTGAATCTGCAGCAAAATTCCCCAAAGTGGTGTCTGCACCCCATACTGCCAGTTGATTGTATTGTGATTTCCCTCCTTCAATGATGGCTACACCATTGGAGCGCAGCAAGGCTGCAGTTCGTACCCCCTCCTGTGCAGTGATTTCTTCTGCCAGTTGCTTCCTGAAAAGTCTTTCCCCGGAGACAATTACATGTGAGGTTTTGCCAAGCCGTTGAATGGTACCCTGGTCGAGGCTGAATCTGACTGAATCACCTATTATCAATGCTCCCAGGAGTATTGCAGTGCTCAGTGCCACACCAAGTACGACCGTCAGGTTCAGCTTACGGTAATGCCAGATGGATTTTAGCAACAATTGGGTCAGAGACATTGATGTATTATTGTATGAATTTCAATTTTCCTGTTTGATGTACCGGAGCGGTTCTTCCGTGTTTTCCCGGATATTCAATCCTTTTGTAAGGTTAAAGCCTTCCGGCACTCACCAGTTTGCCGTCTTCCATCATGTATATTTTGTCCATTTCCCTGGCGACTTCAGGAGAGTGTGTAACTACTACCAATGTCATTTTTTCTTCCCGGCTCAGTTCAACCAGCAGTTTTACCAGGTTTACTGCTGACTGATGGTCGAGTGCTCCGGTTGGTTCGTCGGCCAGCAACAGGTCGGGCTTATTGATCAATGCCCTGGCGACTGCAGTACGCTGACATTCTCCTCCCGACAGTTCGGACGGTTTCTGGTGAGCCACACCTGTTAGTCCAAGCCTTGTGGTCAGTTTTTTTGACCGTTCAACAGTTTCACTTCCCTGGAGCCTTTTGTCGGTAAGCGTAGGCAGTAAAATATTTTCCAGGAGTGAAAGCTGGGGGAGGAGATGGTGCAGTTGAAAAACAAATCCAATTTTGGTGTTACGGAAGGAGGCAAGGTCTTTGTCACTGATGCGGCTAATATCCTTATCCCCGAAGATGATTTTACCTGAATCCGGCCTGTCAAGTGCACCGATAAGGTTCAGCAGGGTAGTTTTACCTGATCCGGATGGACCGACAATAGCAATCCGTTCCCCCCGGTTTATTTCCAGATCCAGGTTCTCCAGGATCTTTCGCACAATTGTACCACTATCGTTGGAATAAGATTTGGAGACCTGTTCCAGTTTTAATATCATTTGCTTTTTCTTTTTGTGTTTTTCTGACCTGTCAGTTGGAATCCTCAGACAGCCTGGTTTGCTTAATTGCTTTCTGGTAGACGGCAAGCATCTTCTCTGCCTGTTTGTAAATGTCGAAATGTTTTTTGACACTAGAAAGTGCTGCAATGCTTAATTCGTTCAGCTTTTCGCTGTCAAGGATAACTGAACCGATCGCTTCGGCAAGGTAATCCGGGCTGTTGGGGGAATAAACGATACCACCGCCACCTGCATTTATCACTTCCGGAAATGCGCCAAGCGCAGGCTGAATAACAGGAATTCCGGACGCCATGGCTTCAAGCAGGTAAAGTCCGAAGGCTTCACCTTTTAACACCGGCACTGAAATTACCCTTACCGTATCAAAGAAAACCTGCCTTTCCTCAATTCCAAAATCATCGTCCCAGGTCACTTGCTCCTCCAGTCCTGCCTGGTTCAGTTTTCTTTTTAATCCACTGATAAATTGAATATCGTCTGCGGTTTTTCCGCCTGTTACATGCAATTTCACATCGCCGAACTGCCCGCTTCGATGCAGCAGAATAAATGCATCTACCAGGATGCCCAGTCCATTTTCTTCACACATCCTCGACATATACCCAATAACGGGTTCCTTCCAGCCTATGGTCTTTGGGTAGTAATCAAAAGCGTCGACTCCCAGGTGAACCGTCGACAACTGTTCATCCCTGATTGTCATTTTTTTCCGTATTTCAGCGGTGTAATATTCACTTACCGAAATGAATGCATCAATTTCGGAGCCACGCTCGCTCATAAGTGACCAGATTTCTTTCCGGTACTTATCGGACATAACATCGACCCAGACGTCTTCATCCTGCAAAGAGCACACCACCGGAATATTCATTCTTTGCTTAATTTTGTGTGTCAGGCCCAGAAGCAAGGCATTAGAGAGGTGAATCACATCAGGTTGGGCAACATCGGCCAGCCAGTCGACCATTTTTTCGAGTTCTGCATGCTGCAGACCTTCTTCCCCTAACAGCATCGAAAGCGTCATTTCTTCCAAACCTTTTGCCCTGGTGGATCCTGCCTTTTGTGCGGCCATGCTCAGTATGCTCTTTGAATCAAGGGCATGCTCAATAAATGCCGGCATATGTCTTAACAATGGGTAGTTTTGCTTGAGGTAGAGGTTGACAGCTCCGTAAAAAACAGGAACCTCGTTAAGGTCATGTGCATCATCAAAAAGTGGAAGATACATGGGTACTTTAATTACTTCATGCCCCAACTCTTTCATTGCGCCTACATATTTGCTGTCGCGAAGGCAGTTTCCGCAGTAAAAACTGCCCCCGGATCCGGGAATAATATGTGCAATTTTCATTCTTCTAAATTTAAAATAACCAGGTTAAAAGCTCGCAGATATTTTGATAACCTGGTTTTGTATTTTCGTTAAACTGTATATTAGTATGACTCCTCAGGTGACTGACACGAAAATTTTTACACGGAATACCTATCCGAAAATGTAAATCCTTCCATCACCAGCCCCCACGACGATTTTTCCTGAAATTACGGCCGGGTTTCCAAGAATGGCGCTACCCAGTTCGTACTTCCAAAGCTCTTTACCGGATTCGAGGTCATGGATGTAAAGGGTTCCGTCCATCGTTCCCGTGAGTACTTTTCCAGATGCTATTACGGAGGAAGACTCTATCCTGTTACTTGTTTTTGTTTTCCAGATTACTTTACCGGTAACTTTGTCAAAACAATAAAGAAACCTGTCCTGGCTGCCTATGACAATAAAATTTCCGCTTAATGCGGGTGAAGCAACGAAAGGAAGGTTTTTCCCCTGTTCATGATAGGTCCAGGCAACTTTCCCTTCCTCAAGATTGATGCAGAAAAATGCACCCTCATAATCCCCGACGTAGGCCATATTACCTTCTGTTACAGGCGATGAGGCAATATAGGTTGCCAGCTGAATTTTTTTGAAGGCCTTGCCGGTCTCAATATTTACGAGGTGCAAAAAACCGTCACAACCTCCGAAAACTGCAAAGTTTTTATAAACACCCGGAGCTCCGTTGATGTAATTGTCAGACTCATAACGCCAAAGGCTGTCGCCTCCGGCAAATCCAACCGCGTGGAGGTTGTAATCATAACTCCCCACGATAAGCCTGGTTTTTGAACCTGACTTGTACCAGTTGGCTGAACCCATGATCTGGTTGTCCGTTTTGTATTTCCATAACTGTCGGCCCGTTTTACCATCAAGGCGAAACAACCAGCCATCCAGGGTGCCGAAAACCACAGAGCCGTCAATCAGCAGGGCCGGCGCTTCAATGGCGTTTCCTGCGGTAAATTTCCACTTTTGCTTTCCGTCCAATCCTATTGCATACATGTTTCCGTCTGTAGAACCACAAAATATGGTCTGACGTGTGCCAACAGGTGCAGCTTTGATGTCGTCCCCTGTAACAAAGGAAAACAGCAGGCGCGGATTTTCAGGCAAGGAATGGTTTGTTGTACCTGTTAATTGCTGGTTACCCCTGAAAATTGGCCAGTCTTCCTGTCCGGCAAGCGGTCCGGAAGAAAAAACCAGCAGAAACACCGGGACGAAGAAATATGAAAGATTCATTTTACCGGAATACAGAGCGCACAATATTTTTCCGGGAGCGAATAATATTAAAGATAAATATTTCATTTCACTGCAAAGTTACGCATTATCAGGTGTATTTATTGATCCGCAAAAAATTCTGTCTCCCGGAACAAGAAATTGTTTTATGTCACATTTATGCACCAAATCCATTATTTTGACGTATCTTGCAACAATTCTGTTTTTTAGTGTCATTTTTCTTACCCATAATACTACATGACACTTTCTCAAATCCATTGAGGTTTATTCGAAACAGTTGCATATTAATTTTAAATCACCATTAAAATGGCGGCAAATCAATCTTACGACAAGAAGCCAGTAAATTTCACGTCTCCTGATCTTTCGAAACTGCAGGCAGTCATTATCGATATCAAGACTATTTTGTATATCCCTCTTGACGCAGATCCTGAATTAGCCAGGGCTAGCTACCTGAACAGGGTAGGAATGAAGAAATTATAAATCAAGCTGTTCTTCTGATTCAAATAGCGAGAGTGCGCCTGTCGGACAAGCATTTGCGACAATAAGGGCGGTACTCTTCAATCCTTGTTGTATCATTTCGTTGAACGGTACACCAACAACTACCTCAAATCCTCGCCCGATAAAGGTTAATCCGTATTCTTCCCTGTAAATGGAGGTGAGCTTTACGCATATACCGCATTTGATACATTTGGCCGGTTCATAGACGATACCTTCCCTGTGAATTATCTTTTCAGCTTTTTTTCTCGCCCCGGTACTGAATCTTTTCTGGTCTGCCATGTAGTTTTCCGATAACTCACGCAGAACACATGATTCTGGTTTCCTGCAATCGCAGTGCATGCATCTTTTGGCTTCCCGGATTGCGTCTGCTGTTTCGAATCCCTCCTTTCCTGATATTTGCCGTGGTGCTGATTCGGAATCCTTTTGATACTCAAGAAATTCATCCGCGGTAAGCAATCCGAATTTGGAATTGAAGCGGGCAGGATATCCGATGACTTCACCGGTTGCTAAAAAATGATCTATTACAGTGGCCACTTCTTTGCCTTGTCCGACCGACCGGACTGCCATTTTGGAAGTGCGAAGCGCATTCCCTACCGCAAAAACCTTGTGAGCGGAGGTCTGGTAGCTGCTCTTCCCAGCCAGGATGCCGGTATTGCTTCTGTCCAGGCCAAAATACTGACTGTCTGCGGAAACCGTACCTGTTGCCACCACCACAGCATCATATTCCAGCAGCAGTTCTTCAAACCTGCCGGAACCGATGGATTCATGGAGGCGGAGATCGACTCCCGAAGCCAGGATCTCCCGAATTTCCAAATTAATAGTTTCATCCGGCAGAATGTCCTTATCGATTTGGGTCAGGGAGCCGCCGGGTTGATCGCTTTTCTCAAAGATGACACTTTGGTGACCTTTCAGCTGAAGATACCAGGCAGCAGACAATCCGGCAGGTCCAGCACCCAGGATGGCAATTTTTCTGCCCGATTTTTTCGCGGGCTCAGGTCGGTAAGGGTTGTCACTCTTCAAATCCCCGTCCGCGACAAACCGTTTAAGATGACAAATCGAGACGGCTTCATCAACCTGTTTGCGACGGCAGCCTGCTTCACAGGGAGCAGGACAGATACGGCCCAGTATAGCCGGAAGTGCAATGTCTCGTTTCACTACCTCCAGCGATTTGCCGAAATCATTTTTGGCAATCAGCCGGTTCATCAATGGAATGTTCATGTGGGCCGGACAAACCAGCTGGCAGGGGGCTTCACAGTCGCCCACATGTTCACTGAGCAGAAGGGACAGGGCTGTCTTTCTTGACTCAATGACTTCAGCATCATTGGTTACAACGACCTGGCCATCGGTAACGGGGGTAGAGCAGGAGGCAAACAGCTGGCCATTTTTGACATTCTTTACCAGGCATACCATACAGGAGGTGATATGGCCGGTCTCTTCAAGATAACACATGGTTGGGATGTGAATCCCCATGGATCTTGCAGCCTGCCAGACGGTTGTCCCGGTTTCAAATTCTGCTGTTCGCTGGTCTATCGTAAGTTTTACCATTTTCTGTTAACTACAATTAAATCTGTCAGTTAAAGGCATCAGCCTTTAACTTTAAGCTCAAACTACATCGACGGCATTTACCGGGCATACTTCCTTGCATGCATTGCACTTGATGCAAAGATCCTGGATGACTTCATGCTTCTGATGCGGTTTGAAAAGAATAGCATCTGTCGGGCATTTTTGTGCGCATTTGGTACATCCGATGCAAAGATCATTGACCTGGTATTGTATTAAATCACTGCACTTTCCTGCCGGGCATTTCCCGTTGAGATGAGCGAGATATTCCTCACGGAAATATCTCAGTGTTGAAAGAATAGGATTGGGAGCAGATTTTCCCAAACCGCACAAGCTGCCTTTTTTTGTCCATCCTGCAAGGTATTCCAACTCATCAATATCTTTTTCAGTACCTTTCCCTGTCTTGATTTTTGTCATGATATCAAGCATTCTCCTGGTGCCGACCCGGCAGAAGGTACATTTTCCACAAGATTCATTTTGGGTGAAGGAGAGAAAATAGTGTGCTATATCCACCATGCAATCATCTTCATCGAGCACCACCAGTCCACCTGACCCCATCATGGCTCCTACTTCCAGCAATGATTCATAATCGATCGGGGTATCGTACAATTCCTGGGGGACACATCCTCCTGAGGGTCCGCCGATTTGTACCGCCTTAAATTTTTTTCCGTTCTGGACACCACCACCAATTTCTTCCACGATCTGGCGGACCGTGATCCCCATTGGCACCTCGATGAGCCCGCCGCGGTTAACCTTTCCCGCCAAGGCAAAAACTTTGGTTCCCTTGCTTTTGATGCTGCCGATGGAGGAGAATTTCTCAGACCCTTCCAGTAAGATGTAGGAGACCTGTGCAAAAGTCTCAGTATTGTTGATCAGGGTAGGTTTCCCCCACAATCCCTTCTCGGCCGGGAATGGAGGCCTAATCGACGGGAATCCCCGTTTGCCCTCAATGGATGCGATCAGGGCCGATTCCTCCCCGCAGACAAAGGCTCCTGCACCCTCGTAAATGGTGAGGTCGAACGAGAAGTCTGTCCCCATGATGTTGTTGCCCAAAAGGTTGTTTTCCCTGCAGTGGGCAAGAGCCTGACGGATCCGTTTTACGGCGAGGGGATATTCGGCACGGATGTAGAAATACCCGTGGGTTGCATTTACTGCCCGGGCAGCAATTAAAATACCTTCAATGACCCTGTACGGATAGGATTCGAGCAACATCCTGTCCATAAAAGCTCCCGGATCACCTTCATCACCATTACAAACCAGGTATTTGACTTCCGAATGCTGATGCGCTACCAGCTGCCATTTCAGTCCGGTGGGAAAGCCTGCACCGCCACGGCCACGCAGTCCGCTGTCCTGTATTTGCTGGATGATCTGTTCACGTGTCAGCCTTGTGAGGCAAGTAGCCAGGGCTTCAAAACCGTGGTGGGCGCGGTATTCATCCAGATCGAGCGGATTGATGATGCCCCTGAACCTGGTCGCTATCGGAATCTGCCTGCCCAGAAAATCTGTCACCTGCTTTTCGCGTGCATCAGTTGCATATTTTTTAACTCCCTCCCAGACTGTACTTGTCTGTACCTTTTCAAAGAAACGGTAGAAGTTTTCTGATATTTTTTTCAGACGACCGGGGGGATTGAAATGGCCGGATATGATCTCCCGGATTTCTTCCGGTTTGACTTTAGTATATAATATTGGCTCTTCGCCAGACGGGATCACTTCAACCAGCGGCACCTGGTGGCACATTCCGACACAACCGACATTTTTCAGGCTGACCCTGATTCCTTTGTCGTGGATGGTTTCCTCTACGGCCTTCCTTACTTCCTCACTTCCGGACGCTACGCAGCATGAACCAAGTCCGATTCTTATTTCGCCCTGTATCTCGTTGCCTTTTGTATTGCGGAACAGTTTATTTTCAGACTTGTAATTTTCGGCATGCAGTTCGAAATCGGCCAGCATACTCTCTACCTTTTCCGAAACAACATGCCCATATGTTATTTCATCGATCTGGACGACCGGGGCAAGGGTGCAACAGCCCAGGCAGGATACTTTTTCAAGCGTATATTTCCGGGAAGAATCTGTATCTTCATTTCCTTCAAGCTTGAAATGACGGCGAATGGAATCATAAACATGATCGGCCCCTTTCACGTGACAGGCTGTTCCGACGCAAACCTTGATGATGTGCTCCCCAACCGGCCGCATTCTGAACTGCGAATAAAACGAAGCTACCCCGATGATCTGGCCTGGTGTGATATCCGTCTTTTTACAGACATACTTCAGGGCATCTTCAGGAAGGAAATTGTATTTCTGCTGGATCGACTGCAAAATCGGTATAACCGCATCTGCAGAACGGCCTCTAAGTTGGATAATCTGATCAACTGCCTGGTATATTTCTATTTTTTCGTCCACCTGGTTGTTCCCGTTTATTTAGATCCGATACAATACAACTGATTCAATCCGCGCAGATAGATCCTGCCATCCGCAAAAACCGGGGAGCAGACAGACTTTTCGCCCAGTTCGGGTGTCCCCACGAGCTGGTAATCCTTTGCCAGGGCCACAATGTGCGTTTTCCCTGACATATCTGTGATATATACTTTACCATCTGCATAAACAGGAGACGAGTAAAAGGAGTCGCCATATTCCTGGCTCCATAATTTTGTACCTGTTTTGGCCTCGTAACAGGCAAATACCCCATAGGAAGTGGCAATATACAGGTAACCCTTGACAGCAAGCGGACTTGATACCTCAGGCAGGAATTCATCTGCCTCCCAGGCAATCTCAGGGGTTGCTCCAAGTTTGATGCCGACAAGTTTTGCGTATTCATTGGATGCAAAGACCATGCCGTCTGAGAATCCGACTGACGGACCTACTTCTCCGGAAAGGCAGTCAACATTCCATAATTCCTTACCTGTTTCCGGGTTGTAACTTGTGATATTGGGATTGCTGGATAGGATCACTTCCATCCTGGAGCCGGTATTAACCAGGGCAGGGGAGGACCAGGCAATTTTGGATTTCCGGGGAGTTTCCCATGCTGTTTTCCCGCTGCTTACAGACAGGGCCAAAAGCTTTCCCGATTTGTTGGTGTCGTATTGCACAAGCAGGTTGTCCTTGTAAACAACCAGGGAGGAGGAATGCCCATAGTGATTGTCAGGTACCCCGAGGTTGCGCGCCCACAGGCGCTGACCGGCCATGTCCAATGCCAACAGGTCGCCAGTTGCAAACAAGGCAAATACAGCCCTTCCGTTCGTTGCCATTGTCGGAGCTGCCAGTCCGGTATCGGAAGTGACTTTCGGCAAACCTGCAGGTGACCCGGGGATATTGTCTGCTGCAGCTTCCCAGTTCAATTTTCCTGTTTTTTTGTCATAACAGTATACCATGCGTGCCTGGGCGTCAGCCCCGGTAACAAAGATCTGACCACCCCAGATGATCGGGCTGCTGAAGCCCTGTTTTGGAATTTTCACCTTCCAGACAATATTTTTTCCATTGGCCCCGTTCCAGTCTACCGGTGTATTTTTCTGGTAGGCTATCCCAATGCCCTCCGGTCCGCGGAAGAACGGGTAATTCGCTTTTAATTCGGCAGTGGTAGGAAAGGATGGAACAACTGGAGCAACAACTTCCCTGGCCGGTGTAATTGAAGATTTAACCGTTGACGAGTCAGAAGCTGCTACCGTTTTGGCACCATTGCCTATGGCCACAGCTTGCATAGAATCATTCTTAATAACACTGTTTTGCAGGACAGGTTTTTCTTCCACGGCGACAGTTTGTTCGACCAAAACATCACCGGATTCATTGACATTGAATTCCTTCAGTAAATTGTTCGAGAGAAAGCCTGAAAGCAGCGCAAGGAAAATGAGTCCGCTCCCGGTATAAATAACCCATTTTCGGGCCATCAGCTCATCCAGTCCGTGGATATGTTCTATCCGGTCGATCTCGTTGAGCCTTTCGGTGTAGGACAGGTTGGCGCGCAGGGCGAGAATGGTAATCAATACGCCAAGAATCAAAAGATAACTTCCTGTCCTGATCTGCCATTGACTGGTAAAATATGCCTTTCTGGCCATCAGGTCGAATGCCCTGATCTCCAGTTTTAGATTTTCATCGGAAGGGCTCTGACTGAGCCGTTTCACCAGGGCCGGTATGGTTTTGTTGTTGATCGGGTCGTTCAGTTTGGTCTGTACGAAATTTGCAATCAGCAACACAGCCATCACCAGCGAAAACAAAGCCGCTGCCGACCCGATTCTCAGTGATATCCTGCTTTTTTCCCCATCTGAAAGATTCAAATTTACCATATCCTATTATTCAGTTTACATGTATTCAAATTAACCCTACTCAACTCATAACTCATAATTCATAACTCA
>CAZDLO010000100.1:0-13270 GCA_964506325.1 uncultured Tangfeifania sp. | reverse complement strand
TGAAGGCATTTCTACCCTCGCCTTTCCGTATTTGCACATTTGCATATTTGCATATTTCCGCATTCCCGCCCCCACTCCTAACTCCTAACTCATAACTCCAGCTCATGTCTCATCTCTTATCTCTTATCTCTCTTTTTATCTCCGTGTGTCTCTGTGACAGTTCTTTTGGTTACACAGAGGAAAACGAACAACTCCCGCCCCCACTCATAACTCATAATTCATAACTCCAGCTCATGTCTCATGTCTTATCTCTTATCTCTTTTTTATCTCCCTGTCTGTTACCGAATTATCAAACAGCTTCCGGATATCTTTCTTTTCAGACTCCGACAGATTGTGAAGGGCATCCAGCGATTTACTGATTTTGGACTTAAAATTCCAGCAGGTCATCTGCCGGAGCGATAATCTCCTTGCATATTCGTACGTCGAGATTTGCTCATTCCCCTTGCAGACATTGAACGCTATGTAAAAGGCTTTGCTGACCGGAAATTTGCAATTGTGAAAAATGGTGCCTGCTGTGACTGATTCTTCGCTTTTGCATTTGGTGCATCTCCTGGAATAAGGTGTTTTCCCGGAGCAGAAATTGTCATTGCCGCATTTTCTGCATTCAAATCCCTCTCCCCACTTCAGCGAAGCAATAAATTCGAGGCACTTTTCATCACTGTTAAAAAGTTCAGAAAGCACTTCGGGAGTCAGGTCGTCAGCAAAGAAATTCTTCATTCAAATTATCCCTGGATCATTTTTCGAAAAAAACGGGTTCCACTGCTTTGGTAATCACAGAATAATGATTTCACAATGGCTTATACCCAAATATTATCCGACAAAAATAGTGATAATAAAAAGATTTGAGTGATATTAATACGATTTAAAAATATTTTTTTTACTTTTGTGGCATCGTCTCAATTATAGACGAAATTAGTAACTGATTTTATTTAATTTTAAAGTGATTGATCAACAGGATGGATTACACAAGCATAAACCTCAGGTATAGTCAACTGGCAAAAACAGAGTGCTGCCTTTCATGCGGCGGAGCTGTCAATTATTCAAAAGTTCAACCGGGCGAAGTTTGTGTTGACCTGGGCAGCGGACGCGGCACCGATGTGCTCCGGATGGCAGAAGAGGCAGGTCCTGAAGGTTTTTCCTATGGCATTGATATTTCGGAAGGCATGTTGGCCACTGCAAGGGACAATGCCCGCAAATTCGGCGTTGACAACGTTGAATTTAAACGCAGCGACCTGGAAAAGATTGATTTGCCGGATCATACTGCCAACCTGGTGGTCTCCAACTGCACCATCAACCACGCCTCCGACAAAACAGCTGTCTGGGATGAAATTTACAGGATACTCAAAAACGGAGGAAGATTTGTGGTGAGTGACATTTATGCCACTTCCCCAATCCCGGAAGAGTACAGGAACGATCCGGTGGCCGTGGCTGAATGCTGGGCAGGATCCGTGACACGCAATGAATACCTCGGGACATTGGAAAAAGCCGGATTCCGGTTCATAACAATTCTGGAGGAATCAAAACCTTACCCAAAAGGAAAGGTCGAAGTTTGCAGTTTCACAATTGCAGGGGAAAAACCGAAGGCAAAATCAAGTTGCTGTAATTAGACCGGTATTTCCCTGCCTGAAAATGGCTTTTATAAGCAAATAAATAGTTTCTATTTTTTAAACATTTGATTTTCATTGGATAAATGGGATGAAAATTCGCAGTGAAGAGTCAGCTCCAAACTGCGGGTTCCCGGGAAGCTTCATGGAGATCATCTTTTTTAACCAATTTTCCCATGAAATGAGCATGAATTGCCATCATCTGCTGAGATGAGAACAACCAGGTGCGAATTCCATGTGACAATTAAAAACAAATCATTTCACATGAAAAGTTTAGTTAAAAAGCAGGAAGTTAAGAATACCGCTGTGGTAGCACAGTGCTGTGCGAAAACTTCCAGGTCGGTTGTGGGATGCCACGACTAAATCAATTTGAATAAGCTGTCCGGAGATTTTTCTCCGGCAGTCTTATTCTCTAAAAAATAATCAATGATCAGATCGAAACACAACATTGTATCCAGGGTACTGGATTCAGACCGGTATTTTTCCGTCAACCTTCTCAGCGGTAATGCAGACCTGCTCTCTGAAGAGGAGGCAAATGCTCTGATGAATGAAGGGGAAACTCAGTTCACTGATGCGGAGACGGCCGGAATGCTGACTGAAAAAGGATATCTCCTTGAGTCGGACAATGAAAATAAATTGTACAGGAACCGGTATTTTGATTTTATAGACCAGCGGGACGATGAGGAAGTACAGTTGTTCTTTGTTCCCAATTACAGCTGCAATTTTAGCTGCAGCTATTGTTACCAGGATGAATATACCAATCCAAACCAGAGTGCCAGCATCGAACTGATAGATGCTTTTTTTGAATATATAAGAAAGGAGTTTGCCGGCCGGCGCAAGTACCTGACCATCTTTGGCGGAGAACCGCTCCTGAATACACCCCATCAGCGAAGCCTGATTGCCAGGCTTGTGGAAAGGGCCGGCGAAACCGATCTCGACATCTGTGTGGTGACCAACGGCTATTATCTTGAAAATTACATCGACCTGCTTTCTAAAGGGAAGGTGCGGGAAATACAGATCACCCTGGACGGGACCAAAAAAATACACGATCAGCGCCGGTTTCTGAAAGGAGGCTCCCCTACGTTCGACCCTATCGTTCGCGGAATTGATGCAGCACTGGAGGCAGGATTCCCTGTCAACCTGCGCATGGTGATTGACAGGGAAAACATTGACAACCTGCCTGAACTGGCATCCTTTGCCATTGAAAAAGGGTGGACTTCCCATCCTCTGTTCAAGACGCAGATTGGCAGAAACTATGAACTGCATCATTGCCAGTCGACACCGGATCAATTGTTCACCCGGCTTTCGCTCTTCAAAAAAATATTCGAACTGACTGAAATACACCCTCATATCCTGGAATTTTACAAGCCTTCCTATTCGGTAGCCAAATATCTTGCAGAAAACGGAGAGTTGCCTGATCCTCTTTTTGACGCATGTCCGGCCTGCAAATCCGAGTGGGCTTTCGACTATACCGGCCGGATATTCTCCTGTACTGCAACAGTCGGAAAGGAAGAAGAGTCCCTCGGGACATTCTATCCTGAAGTGACAAAAAATGAGCAGATGATATACCAGTGGGCCTCCAGGGATGTCACCTCCATCGAAGCCTGCAAAAACTGTTCAGTGCAGCTGGCATGCGGAGGAGGATGTGGCTCGGTGGCCAAAAACAGGAACGGCTCGGTCCTGTCACCGGACTGCCGTCCAATAAAAGAGCTACTTGAAATAGGCTTCAGGGCATACTTTGCAGAAGAATTGAAATTACCATGATTTTTCCATTACCAACCAGGGGTAATTTGATCTTCATGGCAGTTCCTTGCTACGGAAGAAACACATTATTTTCATAACCGGACAGAACCAGGTAAACAACAGGCAACAGATTATTCCCGCCTGCGTTTGTCTGCTTCTGTTTGCTTCAAACCAAAAAAATGAGAGAAATAAACAGTTCTGAATTCGAAAAAGAGGTATTACAGGGGGGAAAAGTAGTACTGGACTTCTATTCAACAGAATGTCCGCCCTGTGAGGCTGTGGCGCCAAAGTTTGATGCCGCCGCCGAAATGTATGGCCATGAGATTAAGTTCCTGAAGATTTACCGCCAGCAAAACAGGGAGCTTGCCGACCAGTTGGGCGTCAAGTCATCCCCTACCCTGCTGTTCTTCGACAATGGCAAGGAGGTGGCTGACCGACTTGCCGGGGGTATCAAAAAAAGTGAGATTATCCATCACCTCAGCTCAATGTTGCCGGCAGACAAAGTCGAGGTGATAAAAGCAAAGATCAAACCGTCGGTTTCTGATTATGATGTCATCATCCTTGGTGGCGGCCCGGGTGGACTTACTGCGGGATTGTACCTTTGCCAGGCCAAGATCAACACTGTCCTGGTCGACATTTCCCTGCCGGGCGGACATGTTTCCACCACACACGAGGTGTCGAACTATCCCGGATTCATTGATCCACAGGCAGGTTATATGTTGTCACACAACATGTCGGAGCAGACCAAACTTTGCGGTACAGTCTTCAAAGTGGCAGTCGATGTGACAAAGGTTGACCTGGTAAAACGCGAAGTTACCATTGATGAATTCGAGACGCTGCGTGCCAAAAAAATTATCATTGCTACGGGCACCACGCCAAACCTTACCGGGGCAAAAGGTGAAAGGGAGCTGAAAGGAAAAGGAATTTCCTACTGTGCTACCTGCGATGCCAAATACTTTGTAGACAAGGAAGTGATCGTAATAGGCGGAGGCAATTCTGCTGTTGAAGAGAGCGACTTCATTTCAAAGTTTGCATCCAAAGTAACGATCATTCACCAGTTTGCCGCCTTTACCGCCAACAAAACGGCACAGGGAAAGTTACTGGCCAATCCCAAAATACACCCTCTCTTTTTACATGAACCCCGTTCATTCACAAAGACAGGAGATCAGATGATTGCCGAGGTGGAAGACCTGCAGACCAAAGAGATAAAAACCCTGACCGCTGATGGTGTCTTTATTTTCATCGGGATGAAACCAAACCTGGGACTGTTCTCCGAAAAAATCGAACTGGATCAGTGGGGGTACATCAAAACCGACGATGAGATGAGGACCTCCATTCCGGATGTATATGCAGTGGGCGACGTTATCAGCAAAAAATACAGGCAGATAACTACTGCAGTAGCCGACGGCACCATCGCTGCCATCTCGATTGCAAAGGCATTGGATTAAGACCTCTTAATAAAAGAAATGGCCACCATCCCAGGTTTAAATTACCTGGAAATGGTGGCCATTCTCTTTATGATCAATGATGACAGGTCAGAATCTCCCCTCTGTACCACCTGCCATTCAGAACTTTACTTCCGGGTCTTAATTCCCAGAGGCAGATAGAGCGGACAAAATCCGATAAGGCTCACCAGAACAAAGACAGCCGCCAAAACCAACAAGACAATGCCAGGGGTTCCGGTTACGGTGCCGGTAAAATATAGAACGGCAATAACCGCCGCAACTATCAGCCTGATAACCTTGTCAATCGTACCCATGTTCTTTTTCATAATTATTGTTTTAAGTGATTGATTATAAATTATTTAATATAAAAAAGCCTGTCAATTTTCACTTCTTTTGCTCCTGCACCTGGTTGACAAGAAGTACTTCCTTTACCGCCTTCTCAAGTGTTTCCCTTGGAATTGCTCCCAGGGTGGAACGGGGCTGCCCTTTGACCGGGATGAAGAGCAATGTTGGCAAAGAGGATATTCCCATGCTTTGTGCCAGTTGAGATTCTTTGTCTGTATCAACTTTATAGACGATTATCTTCCCTTCATATTTTTTTGCGATTTCTTCCACAAGCGGCGACAATTGCCTGCAAGGGCCACACCAGTTGGCGTAAAAATCGATGATAACCGGCAGATTTCCCTCGAATTTCCAGGATTTGTTCACGTCATAATTGAAGACTTTCAGTTTGAAAACTTCATTCGTCATGACAATCACCTTACCTCCGGAGGTTTCGCTGTTTACGGTCTTTGCAGGATTTCCTGCGTTGCAGTTGCCAAGGATCATTATCATCCCGACTGCGAGTGGATAGAATAGTTTTCTCATTTTTTTATCTTACGTATTGTTTCAATTTCAGTTTCCTAAGACTAACAATTGCCCCGTGCACACGGACTATTTACCAAAAAGTATCCCATCAGACCTCCCATCATGACACTTGAGAATGGATTACTGCCAATCGCACAGGTTCCGGAGGTACATCCGATGTAGAAATAATAAAGAAAACCAAGAATTCCACCTGCGGAAACAGCAATAAACGGCTTCCAGAAATACCAGGATTTAAAGAATTCCTTCACTGTTTTAGGTCTTGGCTTTGCGTTACAACTATTTTCCATAATTTTTAATTAATAATTACCCTGCAAAGATAAAAAAGAATAAATATAAATCGCTATAGTATCACCTAAATCACATTAATATCACTTATTAATTTTTTTTATTACATTTGCAGGGTGGAATTTCCGTGAAACAGGCACAAGGTCTGCTATCTGCCGCGTTCAATACTAAAACAAAAGTGCATTAGCTCCGGTTTGCTTCACAGAACTTCATTTCAAATTGTCAATTAAAAACAAATTATAAACACATGAGAACTAAAATTTCCGCTATCATTCTCTTATTCAGCCTTTCTGCATCAATTCATGCCTTTAGTCTCACCAATACCCCCGGACAAGGTGACCCCTGGTCACCGGAGCAGTTGCTGGCCCCTGCCGACCTGGCAAAGACCCTAAACAATCCCAAAACTTCTCAACCCATCATTTTCAGCATCGGCATGGATGCCATTGTTAAAGGGTCGGTTGATATCGGTCCTGTCATGATGAAGGAAAACCTGAATCTTTTGAAGCAGAAACTGGAAAAACTGCCAAAAAATTCACAGATTGTTGTCTATTGCGGGTGCTGTCCTTTTTCCAGGTGCCCGAATGTCAGGCCTGCCATGGACCTTCTGAAAAGCATGCAATTCAGCAACTACAAGCTCTTAAACCTGCCGCAAAACGTCAAGGTTGACTGGATTGACAAGGGATACCCAATGAACCAATAGATCCTTAAACATTCATTTTATGAGAATCCTGTTGTTATCCGCTGCCCTGCTGCTTATTAGCGGGACCATGTCTATGGTCTCCGCCCAGAAGTCAGGGCTTGAAATTGGCAACAAAGCCCCTGAAATCAAGCTTCCGGACATAAAAGGAGATACCGTGGCCTTATCCTCGTTCAAAGGGAAAATGGTGCTGGTCGATTTCTGGGCTACCTGGTGTTCCCCCTGCGTGGAAGAACAAACCGAACTCGCCGGATTGTACCGCAAATACAAAAATACATCTTTCACGAAAGGCAAAGGCTTTGAAATCTACGGCGTCTCACTGGACGCAAAAAAACCCGTTTGGGAAGATTTCGTTACCAAAAATAAAATCAACTGGATACAGGTAAGCGACCTGAAATTCTGGAGGTCTCCGGTTGCAAAAACCTATGACATCCAGGGATTGCCCTACAACCTGCTGATTGACGGCAATGGGGTCATCCTGGGAAAAAATCTTCACGGAGCCGAACTGGAGAAAGCTATTGCTGTTTTAAAAACCAGGTAAACAAGACCCTAAGCATACCTGCCCGGTTGCCCGGAAAGGGCTATTCCCATGGCTAATCCCGGAAAATACCCGGTTGCAGCCTGTACCTACCCTCCTTAATCGGCTACCGCCTGCCGGTAATAAGTGCATTCCACGACAAAGTGCAATTCCAAACAACAGAACACCAGGATCTTCCCAAAGGACCCTCAAGGTTGTGGCCTGCTTTTTTGTGAAGGGCAGTTCAGGAGGTTTTCATTATTATATTTCAGCCGAAGGATAGCAGAATTGAATAATTAAGATAAATTTGATACTGCTAACCCTGTCTGATGCATCCAATTATGAAATGCCGCTTCCTGAAAATATTGTTATGCCTTATTCTGTTTACAGTGTCACCGACGCTGACAGCCCGGACAAATACCACTGCGGGAACAGGCGATTCTGACATCCTCCGCAAAAATTTTGCCACACCTCCTTCCTCTGCCCGCCCCTGGGTATACTGGTTCTGGGTGAACAGCAATATTTCCCGCAAGGGAATAACTGCCGACCTGGAGGCCATGCAACGGGTTGGCATTGGTGGCGTGCTGATCATGGACATCAGCCTGAAAATAATCCAGGATGGCACACCGGCCGGCCCCTGCCGTTTTATGGACAGTCAATGGAAAGATCTGTTTCACTTCGCCGTACAGGAAGCGAAACGGCTGGGACTCGAAATTACAATGACCAACGATGCCGGTTGGACAGGCAGCGGCGGACCCTGGATAAAACCTGAGGAGGCCATGCAAACAGTCGTTTTCAGTGAAACACCCGTCACCGGGGGCCGGGAAACTGACCTGGCACTGCCTGCACCTCCTTCCAATGGCGGTTTTTACAGGGATATCGCCGTCTTAGCCATCGCAGGCCGGAAAAATTCGCCAAAGGGTGCCATCGAGAATCTTGCCATGAAGGCCATGTTTGCCAAAAGCGGGATATTTAACCAGTTCGCTCCGCAAAAGGACACTCTTCCTGCCGGAACGGCTGTGGCCCCGGATAACATATGGGATATCTCAGGGATGATGGACAGGCAGGGTCATCTCAGGTGGAACGCTCCTCCAGGAAACTGGAACATTATCCGTTTTGGCCATACCTTCACAGGGGCCACCAACAAACCCTCCGCACCCGAAAGCGAAGGGCCGGAGTGCGATAAACTCAGCAAAGAGGGAGTGCGCAAAAATTTTGACGGGATGATGAAAAACCTGCTGAAACTTGTTGGCCCGGAGGCCGGGAAAACCCTGGTTGCTGCCCACATTGACAGCTGGGAAGTAGGTGCGCAGAACTGGACCGTGAAAATGCCGGAAGAGTTCAGAATGCGGCGTGGATACAACCTGATACCCTGGCTTCCTGTCCTGTGCGGAAATATCGTTGGGGATCTTCAGAAAACTGAGCGTTTCCTGTGGGATTACCGCAAAACCATCTCAGAACTGATGGTGGAAAACTATGTGGCAGAGATGCGGGATCTGTGCCACAAAAACGGACTGCTTTTTTCCATGGAGCCATACAATACTATCGGCAACGACCTGGATGCAGCCAACTATCCCGACCTGCCTATGAGCGAATTCTGGACAAAGAACGGGGGCGACTGGTACTCCGACAAGGTAAAAGGGGTGGCATCCTCAGCGCATCTCAACAACCGAACCATTGTAGGTGCTGAGAGTTTCACCTGCGCGGAAGAGGAAAAATGGCAGCAACATCCGGCAACCATGAAGTCGGTTGGCGACCGCTTTTTCTGTGACGGGGTCAATCAGTTTGTCATCCACCGGTACGCCATGCAGCCCTGGAAAAACCTTAAACCGGGCATCTCCATGGGTCCGTTCGGGGTTCATTACGAAAGAACCCAGACCTGGTGGGAATATACCCTCCCCTGGCACACCTACCTGGCACGCTGCCAGTATTTGCTCAGGCAGGGGACCTTTGTCGCCGACGTGCTGAACCTGCAGCCGGAGGAGCCCATCTACCGCTACAGGAAAATGAAAATTGAGGGTTACGATTTCGATGCATGCAGCCCGGATGCCTTCCTAAAGGTAAAAACGGAGAACGGAATGCTGGTGGATGGCGCCGGAAACAGGCATAGATTGCTGGTTTTGACCCACACCGGCACCATGACCGTACCCATGCTGCGCAGGATTCGCGACCTGGTAACCAGCGGGGCATCGTTGCTGGGTGAACCCCCTGCCTCAACCCCCGGACTGGCAGATTACCCGGAGGCTGATGCCAGACTGAAAAAACTGGTGAATGAACTCTGGGGAAATCAATCCGGGAAAGAACGTAAAGTCGGATCCGGGAAGGTATTCCGGCATATATCAGCGGAAGAAGCCCTTGGAAGGCTTGGCATCAGGCCCGACTTTGTCTCAGACACGAAAATCAGGTACATACACAGAACCATCAACGACAAGGATAACTATTTCATTGCCAACTCTGCTGATTCGGCTGTTACTGCCAACTGCGTTTTCCGTGTCAGCGGGAAAAGTCCCCAATGGTGGGACCCTGAAACAGGAAGTACATGGGATATTCCATGTTACAGCATGAAAAAGGATGGAACAGTCAGCATCCGGATCACCCTCCCCCCTTCAGGGAGTGGCTTTGTACTCTTCACCCCTGCCAAAGCGGTTTCTCGGGAAAAAACAGGAGGCAATGACAACAAGCCTTTCGAGTCATTCCCTTTGACATTTTCCGGGATAACGGAAATAAAAGGCCCGTGGAGACTTCAATTCCCGGAGGAATATTCCGATTCTTCATTCATGGTGTTGAATGAGCTGAAATCCTGGACCCTTCTCCCGGTCAAAAAACTGAACTATTTCTCTGGAACAGCCACCTATTCACGTAATATCAACATCCCTGCCGGTGCAATGGCCGGGGGGAGCAGGTTATACCTTGACCTTGGGAAAGTCCATGCCATGGCAAAGCTGTATGTCAACGGCAGCGAGGCCGGAATTTTATGGAAGCCTCCCTATTGTACCGATATCTCGAACTACCTCAAGGAAGGAGAGAACAGCCTGAAGATCGAGGTAGTCAATCTATGGGTAAACCGGCAGATTGGCGATGAATTCCTGCCTGAAGACAGCGAACGCAATACCAACGGAACTTTAAAATCCGGCGTGTGGCCCGGGTGGATACTCAACGAAACCCCTGGTCCGACCGGCCGCTACAGCTTTACGACATGGCGGCTCTGGAAAAAGGAAGACCCGCTTCAGGAATCAGGGATGCTGGGTCCGGTATACCTGAAACAAACAACAGCAAACCATGAATAACCTCCTCCGGCTTGCCATCGCATGGCTGATCATTTCTACCCCTGCCTGCCTGGCATCACAGGTGGTAAAACCTCCCCTTGAAGCAACTCTCAACGGATTACACCTTGTCATTGATGGAAATACGGGGGGTATCCTGAAAATGAGTTACCCGGGTGCGGGTACCATCCTGGAATCAAAAGCAGGCGGAGCCGGCATGCTTGATCTGGCCTATCCTGTGAAGGAATTTGAAGTTCTTAGACTGGGGTCACGCCATTCGCAGGATGCCCGGGTTAGGATTTATCCCGATTCGGTGGTCATCTCCTTGGACAAGCTGGGAATGAGCAGGCCGGGCTTCAATGTGGCAGGGAAAGTCACCGCAGCGGTAAAGCTTGCGGCTGATCCCGACCGGCAGTCCGTCATCATGACTGCCAAAATCTCCAACTTTTCAGAAACAGATGTCCGACAGGTCATCTTTCCCGATTTCAATGGATTGCTGCCGGTGGCGGGAGCCAACAATACTTACTTCAGGACAGGAAATTTTGCCACTCTCCCATTCCTCGACCTTGCCCGGGATGATACCAAAGAGAGCACCCCGTACATGATTGATGCTGCCTCCTACTCGGTTCAGTATGTAGGAAGCGGAATGATGAGAAACAAGGATATGATCGTACGGTGGATGGATCTTGGCGGTCTCAGCGGTGGCTTCAGCCTGTTCCCGAAACGCTGGGGTTGGGATCCCCAGGTACCTGTCCGGCTGCAGCTTTCCGAACTGGAACCTAAACTGCGGATGATGTGCCTGAATGATACCGTGATAAAAAAGAATGAAATATGGCAAAGCGGTGAGTGGGTGCTTACTCCGCACAGGCATGGTTGGGCTGCCGGAATTGGCCCTTACAAGCGCTGGGTGAAACAGAACTGCCACAGGTATTATCCGCTGCCAAAACATGTAAGGGAAGGGATTGGCTTTCGCAGTGTATTCATGAGCCAGTACCAGCCTGCTGATCCGAAGGACGCGATTTTCACCTTTCGTGATCTGCCCAAACTAGCGGCAGAGTGCAAAGACAACGGCCTGGATGAAATGGTGATCTGGGCCTGGTGTGAGGCTTTTGCCCTTCCGCTGCCAAAACCCTTTGCGCACCTGGGGACGGAGCAGGAAATGGCGGATGCCGCCGTGGACTGCCGTAAGCTGGGCGTAAACCTGGTGCCCTTCATCACTGTCCTCCAGGCAAACTCCAAAACTGCACCCCGCTACGGACTGGAGGTGACCGGCAGCAAAGGGTGGACCTACCACACAGAATTGATTCCCTTCCGGAACCCGGGATATGCCACTTACATGTCGACCGTCCAGGCGGGTCCGACCAACAAACGCTGGCAGTCGGACGTACTGGACGGGCTCACCCATCTGGCAGGCATGGGCCTTGCCTCGTTTTGCTGGGATCAGTTCTACACAACCCATGATCCTGAGCCAAATATGATCTCCCTGGCGAAGCAGATCATAGACATTGCCAAAAAGAAAGATCCTGAGAGCACCTTCTCAGGCGAAGAGCTGCTGAACTTTGAACTGGATGCCGGTTACCTGGACTATACCTGGAACTGGGACGGGTACATGGATCGCAAAGTCCTGACCGGTGCATTCCCGTCGCCACGTATCAATTGCTGCATAAGCTCCTCTCCCCTGGCGGTGAAAAAAGCCTTCGCCGATAACCTGTACATGAATATCATGCCCCGGAAAGCCGGATCCACCAATGGCTCCGATTATATATCCAGTTATCCGGACATGGGCAAAGCGCTCAAACAGTGCGCCGCACTTAAAAAGCAGTTCCTGCCCTATTTCCTGGATGGCAACCTGCTGGGTGATTGCCTGTTGTCCAAGCCTGTAGCAGACGCCCAAGTTTGCGCCTATGCATTGCCGGACAAGGCAATCCTGGTACTTATAAATACCTCACCGACCCCAAAAAGCATTGAACTGGATGTCAATCTGGCACCCTGGATGAACCCTCAGACCGACAAATACAGGATCAGGCATTACAATGAAGATGGAGGTCTTGTATCTGAAGCTATGGTCCCAAAAAACTGGCACGGAAAATCAAAAATTCTTCAACCCAATGAGCTGGAGGTAATAGAGTTTATTGGAAAGCAATAAAAACCTTTACTGAAATTCAACAAAATGATGAAAAGTCTAAAATCCCTGGCACGGCTTGCCGGTATTTCAACCCTGCTCTTTTGCCTTCTTTCATTTACACCCCCCGAAAAGGACAAATGGTCTTTTAAATACGGCAGGGATATCTGTACGGTGGAACTTTGCGCCGGCAATATCCTGAAGGTGGACTACCGGCCAAACGGAGGGTATTCTCCCGGAACCCCTGTAGTGGATGAAAATACACAATGGGGAAAGGTAAAATCAACCATCGTGGAGACCAGCGAACAGGTGGAGCTCCGCACTGCTGCCATGCAGGTTAAAATCTCGAAAACTACCTTGCAGATATCTGTTTATGACACAGAGGGAAAGCTTTTGGTATCCGCCCGGAAGTTTGACCCGGCAGGAGGCGTTACTTTTTCGCATGACCCTGCAGACAATTTTTACGGAGTTTACACCTATGGCAGCCACTCCAACGACGGAACACTGCTCCGCAACAAGACATCAACCATCCAGGCATTCCCGCAAGGCGGATCAGGCGCTCCGTTTATATGGACAACAAGCGGCTACGGCATTGTCGTGAATACGAACGGCGGACAGATCTCCAACAGCCAGGGAGAGCTCTCCTTCTCGGGCTGCTCCCGTACAAACACCGAATTCTACGTGTTGGCCGGAACTCCGAAAGAGATCATTGCGGGTGCTGGAAATA
>CAZDLO010000099.1:5094-13330 GCA_964506325.1 uncultured Tangfeifania sp. | reverse complement strand
ACAATAGGCGATCAATTTTCACAATTAAATCGTTTTCCACAATTTCGCCTGTAGCTATTTCTTTAAGGGTAAATGCTGTATTATTATAATCACGTTTTAGTCTTTTATATTCAGGTAAATATTTGCCGATACGAGTCATTTTTTTAACCAAAAGGGCCAATGTGCTTCACTTGCATTGATCGGTTTATTTAAAACCGGTTCCTGTGAAACCTGGTCTGCACCAACATCTTTTGGAGATCTTCTGGCTTGTTTGTCAATGTCTTCGGTCACAAAATTGAACTCGCCTTTGAACGCACCAATGGCAGGACTTTCTTTTGCCGGACGCCACATACCGTCGGTAGATTTTTGCAGCATGTTTTTTTCAATTGCCATCCCTTTCAAAGCCGGCATTTCAAGAAGCCTGACCGAGACCAAATTTCCGACAAAACTCAAATTAGTCGGATTTTCAATAATCTTTACTTTCGTTTTATCTGCCTGGATGATGTTGTTGGCAATGGTACAATCAAGTGGCAAGAGGCTAAGTTCAGCATCATAGCCAGACCCAATTTCAAGAGATTCGGCACAATTTGCCATGGTATTTGCAACTATCTGAGCTCGTTTTACCTGAAAATATCGATTTAAAGGTGAATCAGGAACACCGCACGTCACAGATATTGCTGAAGAAAAACCTTTACCGGTAAGGTCCTGGAAGTAGTTGTTGTAAACCTTGTGATCTTCGCCAATAATCCGGATTCCGCCAGTTTTAGGCTGATTGTTACCCAGAAAAAAATTTCCATAAACCTCTCCAAAGTTACCATGACGAAGGGTGAGCGTTCCCTGGCATTCATAAAACGTGTTATACCGATAGGTGTTGTGGCACGATTTGTTGGAGATGATTTCTATTTCGCCATTGCAACGTTCAAAATAATTGTGCTCAACCAGTGTAAATGAATCGTACATCGACCATTTACTGTCTCCGACCCGGATTGTTTCACCGCCATTTTCGCCCAATAGTGGTCGCTCACCAAAATAATTGTGATCGATTTGATCGTAATTGGGATTTTCTGAAAGCCACACCACCAGGGTAGTTCCTATGTTTGTTTTTCCCGCAAAGTAGCAATTGTCGACTCTGTGGCGAATTCCGTAAATAGAAATCCAGTGATTTTCAATTTTTATTTCAGGTGGGTTGAAATTTATTATTGAAGTTTGGGTCAGCCTGCAATGTTCCGATGCTTTTGAGAATTCAATCACAGGACCTTTGACCGAATATCCATTGTTAAATTTGAAACCTTCCACGACCAGCCAAATGCCGTCTATTTTAAGAGAGGAATCCCCCTGTAGGAATACTTTCCCTGGTTCTTCTGCTCTTAGAACAATTGGGCTGGCTTCGGTCCCTTTCCCTTTCAGAATTATTTTTTGATTGCGCCAATTTCCGTTTTGGAATAGTATCGTATCACCCGGATGAAGCTTTTGAGCATTTATTTTTTCCGCACTGTTTACCTTAAACACAGTTGAGAATAGCGTTAAAGGCCAGAGGAATAAAGCAATAAACAGTACTTTTAAAGGGCTCATAGTTCAGACGGGTTAAAAGTTAAAATAGCTTTTCAAGTTCAAATGGCAAAATGCATTCGGCTATTGAAAGATCCTAATTTTTCCTAAGCAAGGAATAAAAATACCTGCAATTTTTCAGCAAAGTCATCATAGATTTTTACAGGATTATGTTCTCTGCCTTCCAAAGTTACAAGTTCGTGCTTAACTTCATTGATTTACAGCTTTTTGGCCAGTTGTTCGGAATTGTACTAAGCAACCAACTTATCAGCAGTACCGTGGACGATGATTGTTGGCGGATCGTTTTTATCAATGGGCGAAAACATAGATTATCCAAATTCCTGATATTTTGTATAATCTCAAATCGCATCGGAAGTGTTTTTCAGCTTGTTCCAATTATAACCCCGGATGAGGTATTATGAAAAATACAAGGCGTCAATTACTTTGGATCAGTCGATGCTCTAAAAGGGTGGACACGCCGGCTAAATTGGCCACCTTCCGCCGTTTTTCGGGATCAATTCATAATTATTTGAATTTTATATCCTTATATCCGGCAATAATGGTTCAATAACACCCGGTTGAGGGTGATTTTTACTCCGGCGAGTCCAAATGCCCTCATAAACAATCACCTGCAAGGTCGACTTACAGGTGTTTTCTTTATCAGGCCAGGAAGACGCCAGGATTTGGGGGAATTAGGTGGTTTTGCACTGAAAAATTATGCACGAGAGTTTGTTAAAATTAAAACGAAAGGGGAATCTTGTTAACGGGCATGGCTTTGCTGATTTAGACGGACATCCATGCGAAATTGTATTTTTTGACGAAGCGAGTATCCCTCAATTGAAGTAGTCAACTATGCACATGGAATTTGCTCAATTTGCTCATATTTCATTAAATTTTAGTTAAATATAGCGTAATAGCTGCACTTTATTGCAACATTCCATAGGACCTTTCGTTTAGTGTTTAAAAGAATAATAGCGAATCAAAAAAATTAAAATCTTATGTCTTCACCAAAATTATTTTCGAAATACACATTAGGGACCATTGAATTAAACAACCGGATCGTTATGGCGCCCATGACTCGATGCCGTGCCATAGGGAATATTGCCAACGACTTAATTGCCACTTATTACCAGCAACGGGCCAGTGCAGGACTCATTATTACCGAGGGAGTTTCGCCTTCGCCTAACGGACTCGGTTATTGCCGCATTCCGGGGCTTTTTAACGAAGCGCAGGTTGAAGGGTGGAAAAAAACGACCACCGTTGTTCATGCTTCAGGTGGAAAAATCTTTGTTCAGCTCATGCATGCAGGCCGAATCAGTCACTCACTTAATTTACCTGCAGGTGCCATAGCACTTGCCCCTTCTGCGGTACAGGCGGCAGGTCAGATGTGGACCGACCAGGAGGGGATGAAGGATTTTGATGTGCCAAAGGCGATGAGTTCGGAAGAGCTAAAGCAGACCATAAAGGAATATCAGCAATCTGCCCTTCTAGCCGTTAAGGCTGGCTTTGACGGGGTCGAACTCCATGCGGCCAATGGTTATTTGTTGGAACAATTTATCTCGCCTGTCAGCAACCTCCGTACTGACGAATATGGTGGAAACATTGAGAATCGTTGCCGATTTGTTCTTGAAGTAGTTGATAATGTGATCGAAGCGATTGGAGCCACTAAAACAAGCATCCGACTCTCTCCATTTGGAGTCGCAAGTGACATGCCTCATTATCCCGAAATTGAAGCAACTTATACCTATCTTGCAGAACAATTAAACGACCGTGGAATCGTCTATATTCACCTCGTTGATCACAGTGCAATGGGCGCTCCTGAAGTACCGTTCAGCATTAAAAATACCATTCATCAAAAATTCAGGAATACCTTGATTCTTACAGGCGGTTACAACGGCATTAGTGCTGAGGCGGATCTCCAGAGTGGCAACACCGATTTGGTTGGTTTTGGAAGACAGTTCATCAATAATCCGGATCTGGTAGCCAGGCTAAAAAACAACTGGCCGATATCAGAAACAATGGATTTTGACACCTTCTATTCTGCTGATGATAAGGGATTTATTGATTACCCAAACTACAGTAATTAATTATCAGTTTTTTGTTGAGGTAGCTCACAATAGAATTGATTTCAATATAATGGCTTTACTTGGATTGAAAAAATGAGCGTTGGATATAAATGGGAAATGGGTTGGCTTTAATATAGATTAAAATTTTGAAACCATCTGAAATCGCCATGTTGTTGAGGCTGGAATCCAGTTTAAAGAGTAAAACATTTTAGATCGATAAAAACAGAAGTACTGATTATTCAATTAAATAGAAAAATTGTGTGCTACTGCTGTGCCCACCCTCTGAATAAAACACTTACAAGGTCTACTTGTAGGTGTTTTCTTTTTCACGCCAGAAAGACGCCAGGTTTTGGGGGAGTTTGGTGATTTTGAGCTGAAAAAATAGGCAGGGGAGTTCGTTTATTATACAACGAATTGACAAGTTATGACAGCTTTATTAAGTCGGTTGATATAATTTACTAAACAAACCATTTGGTTCAATATTGCGGAGTATTATAGATCTGCAATTTTTTGGATATGACAGAACACCGCAACATGTATCATCCCGAAAATGATGCTGCTTTTGTCGGAATCATCGTCAACAAAGGCATCGAACAACCGGATGCCGTTGACGCCGATTCTGTACACCGCTTTTTAAACTACATTAATTATACCCGGAAGCCTGCGCCAGGATGAATTTTACCTGGAAGCCTGGGTCTGGATGTATTTCAGGACCTCTTCCGTGTCTTTTTCGGCATTGACAGACTCGTTTTTATAGATTATCTTCTTGTCTTTACCGACAATAAAAGTCCATCTTTTGGTCGTGAGATCACGTACGAGTTCATGTTCTGTCCCGTCAACAGTGCGCTTTATCGTACCACCTTTGCTGACAGGAACGCCAAATGCCCTGGCAATATCCCCTTTGGGATCGGACAGAAGGGTGAAATTGAGATTTTCTGCCAGTTTGAACAGCCGAAGATTTTCAACTTTATCTCCACTTATACCAACAACCTCAACATCAGCAGATTGAAGTGCTTCCCTGTGATCACGGTAGGAACAGGCTTGTTTGGTGCATCCGCCGGTCATGGCAGCAGGATAAAAATAGATGACAATATATTTCTTCCCAAGAAATTTATTGATCTTCCAGGAATCACCTTGATCATCAATTGCCTTGATAGCAGGGGCTTTATCTCCAACCGACAGACTCTGCTGACCAAAAACAGCCACTGAAGCGAGAATAGAAATTACCACGGAGATGATTAATGTTTTCATGTGTGGGGTTTCTTTAGTGTTCCTATCAAAGATAATGAATATCCTTCAAGGAAACCTCACCAAAAAATCACAACTAATGGGGATTGTATGACTTACCGGTGCAGTCTTACTTTGCTGTAGAATATTCATTATTAAATATGCAAGGCAATGAGGAAGAGAGCCATTTTAATTATTCTGATTTTAATCAATACAATCCTGTTAGAGGCTCAAACAGCCGACACCACCGGAACGCATTATCTGAACAGTGCTGAAATGCTGCTCAGAAAAGACGGGAAACTTTTAATCGGGGGATATGGAGAAGTACATTACAATCAGCCCCTGACGAAAGGTCAAAAAGAGCTGGGAACACTGGATGTTCACCGGTTGGTCATGTTTCTGGGGTACAACTTTTCAAAGAAAACGCAGTTCATATCAGAAATTGAAATTGAATATGCGAAAGAGGTTTGGGTTGAGCAGGCATTTCTGCAGCACAAGCTTAACCAATACATCAATTTAAAGGCAGGATTGATGCTGGTCCCAATGGGAATCATTAATGAATACCACGAACCAACCACATTCAACGGGGTCGAAAGGCCAACCATCGACAACCGTCTGTCATTGAGCACCTGGCGTGAAGTAGGGTTCGGTCTGTCAGGCAATGTGATGCCTGCCTCATTGAAGTACCAGTTGTATATGATGGGCGGACTGAACGGGTATGATACAAAGGCCGTATTCACAGGTGCAAACGGATTAAGAGAAGGAAGACAGAAAGGCTCCAAAGCCTATGTGAGCTCACCTGCGATAACCGGCAAGATAGAATATTTTGGCATCAAAAATCTGAATATCGGGTTTTCCGGATATTTCGGGAAATCACAGAGCAAACTTTACGGGAGACTGCCCGATGACAACACCAGTCTGGAAGCAAAGGCGGATTCATCGTCTGTTGGAATATCCATGATTGGAGCAGATGGAAGATACCGGACAGGGGCATTGGAAATGAGAGGACAGGTCTACTATACAGCACTCTCAAATACTGAACAATACAACAGGTATACCCGCACAGGCACGACCAACAATGATCTTGGGAAATCAATGTTTGGCTATTATGCAGAAGCAGGATATAATGTTTTCAGGCACTTCAGCTCCATCAACCAGGAACTGGTACCATTTGTCAGGTATGAATTCTACAATACGCACCAGTCGGTCGACAAAATCACCAAAGAGAACCTGCTCTACAAGAATAACACCATTACGACCGGATTAACGCTCAGGTTAACCAAACAAGCTGTCATCAAGGCAGATATGCAGTTTATAAAATCCGCCATTGCGGAAAAATACACCAAGACTTTCAATGCAGGAATCGGGATCATGTTTTAATTCATTGCAATTATGAAATCGGCTATTCTACTTATTTTTGGTATCATTTCACTTCTGATGAACAGCTCATCTGAGGAGGACATTGACTACAAACCGAAAATGTTGCTCAGGGAGATAGGCAATCTGCCATCCGGCAAGGATTTTCATCTGAAGGAATTGGCCCATCCCGGTATAAAGACAGATTCATATGATCTCAAAGGAAAATTCTTTGAGATCATATGCAATGAAAATAAAATTTACACTGCATATGTTGGGAGGGTAAACTGCTGCAGATCCGGTGGTTGCTCAAATCTGGTGACCATAGATTTTAACGGGGAATTTGAATATTTTGATTATTTCATCCTATTTGATTCGCAGAACAGGATCATCACCACCAGGGTGTACAATTATGAGGCGACGCATGGTGCTGAGATAACTGCCAAAGGATGGCTGAATCAGTTTTCCGGTTATGACGGGACAAAAAATCTTCGTATTGGGAAAGAAGTTGATTCGATTTCGGGGGCAACCATTTCTGTCTTCGGAATGGTCACCGATGTTCAGGGAAAAACCGCAATGCTAAATAGAATCCGCCCTACAGATAAAATGTAACACGATATAAATGTTGCCACAATAATAATTTAGCATAGTATCAAACAGTGGAAAATAAAAGGTGTAAATGACAACCGGTGTTAATAGGTATCAACCAGTGGTATCTTGATTTGGTAGGATAACCCACTCATAGTCAGCGAGTCTCCAGAAAGGATGAGCCGGGTCCACCCTAATAGTCAAGCACTTACAAGACCGACTTGCAGGTGTTTTCTTTTTTACGCCAGGAAGAGGCCGGAATTTGGGGGAATTGGGTGGTTTTGGGCTGAGAAAATCAGCACATAAGTTCGTTTATTTTTATACGAAATGGCAATCTCATTTTACACATTTACTCTTCTAACTTCCATTAATGGGAGGAGCTCACTATAAATCAATCTTTTTCATTTCCAGTATTGATTATGGAGTCTGATCCATAATTCAATATATAATCACGCCAACCGAAGTTGATGAAATCCCATGAAATATCCTGGTCTTTAATTTTTATCAAAAGGAAGCCGGAGGATTCATCGTTTCTGAAACCCTGCCACGAAGGGCGGCCTGCTATGGAACCACCGGTAATAAAATGGATGCCCGATTGATGGATATAAATATCTTCCATGATATGTAAATGACCTTGCAGGACAAGTTTCAGGTTATGGTTCGTGAATAGATCCAGTATTTCCTGCCGGTTAACTATCCACTGATCATTGGAACTTTCCGGTTGATTCCGGACGGGATATATCTGTCGGATTGCCGATACCAGGGGAAGATGTGTAGAAACGGCAATGGGTGTTTCCGCGTCAACCTCAGCCAAATCCCGCTGAAGCCAGTTTATCTGTTCTTCAGATACAAATCCAATGTATCTTTTATCCTTCACATCCAGTGTATTTAACACTATAAAATGCCACCCTTTGTGGTTGAATGAGTAGTAAGTTTTCCCCAGATGGCGTTCAAACATTCCATATTTATAATCCGGGTGTGATGTACTTGTGTTTCCTTCCTCATAAATACCAAACAGGTCATGATTTCCAATGGTATGGTAAACAGGCATATTCAATGCTTTAACTGCCTCTGTGTAATCCTGAAACAAAGAGTCGGCGTGGCTTTGTCCCCTCATCACATCGAACACCTGGTCTCCCCCCATGATGGCAAAATCGGCACCCAGCTTGTTTGCTGTGTCTATTGCCATTGAGAAAGCCTTATGGGGACTTAAGGCAGAAGTTTGAGGAAGGTCTGGATATCCATGATTGGGTTTTAGATGAATATCAGTCATAAAGATAAAGGAGAAATTTCTGTCTTCATTTTTAATTCGGTCAATCTTTGAATTTGAGCAACTATAGAAAAAAACAGAGATGATCAAAAATGAAATAAAATATTGTAGTTGTTTCATGCGTATATAATTTGTTTTTTAATGGCCAGATGGAATGCCCACATAATCATTTTCGGTTGGTCCCGACTTGTCGGGATGGCTA
>CAZDLO010000099.1:0-5084 GCA_964506325.1 uncultured Tangfeifania sp. | reverse complement strand
ATCAATCCATAATTTTTTGATTTTTATATACTTATATCCTGCAATAATGGTTCAATAATCCCCGGCGTAGGGTGATTTTTTTCTCCGGTGTGTTCAGAATAACCACATAATCATTTTCGGTTGGTCCCGACTTGTCGGGATGGCTATTTCAGTGGATTCAAAAGAATATTTAGTATGTTTTGGATATGGTTGGTCTTTTATTCAGAAAATTCCCTTTAACATCAATTGTATATCCATTTATTCCGATATCATATCGAATTTTCAGGATTCATCCGCATCAGTGAATTCTTTTAGAACAAAGTTGAAAATTGAAGACACTGAAATCGTTACAGGATTTCTGGAAAGAGTTACATCTTTCACACTCATTTGTAGGTTTATTGACAATCGTTACTTACCGTTTCTCTATCGATATTTATTGGAGGCTTGTTAATGAAATATTTACACTTGCAGCCTTTGAATTGCCGGTGCGAAAGGTTGATGTCATTTGGGTTATTCCGCGAAGTGTAATTCTATCTCTCTTCGTTTAGCTCTTTTTTATTCCCTTCCTCCATTTCTCTCTTCCTGATTTCATTATTCAGTTGATCTAAATAGGTTATTGAAATATATCCTTCCTGGACTTCCAAAGTTATTTCACCTGAATCTGTGGTATATTTGGTAAAATCTCCTGTCATTACATTCCTTTCCGGCACTTTATACAGTAGTCTTTCACTCTTTTTATATTGCTGGTATTTACTGTATCCGATTCCATATTTTGTTGAGAACAGCTTTTGCAACTTTCCAAAATCAGACTGAAGTGAATCATGAACTTCACCCGGCAGTTCGGCAATTACCTTATAAGCCAAATTATTTCCATTTGTGCCAAAAACGTAAATTTTGCAATCGTTATTTAAAAATACTCCTTTAAGCATGATCTCATTTCTTTTTGCCGTGTCAGTCAGGATAAATCCTGATTTGGTTAGCTCCATTGCAAATTTATTCAGAGGTCCATCAATAGGGACATTGTTAAATACCAGGTGTTTCTTGGGAGAGCAACTAATTGATAAGATAATTACCAATAAAAGGTAGATATTTCGTTTGTTCATTTAATTAGAATGGATGGATGAATAACAAAAGTACAAAACATGGCTGGTATTGCGACAAGAATAGATAGGGTCTAAATGCTGTCGGGACAATTATTTTATTGTTGTTTTCCACTACCAATTACCCGTCAGGAAACTGGCCGGCTTTCCAACAACCAGTATCAACCAGTGGAAAATAAAAAGTGTAAATGACAATCAGTGTTAACCAGTATCAACCAGTGAAACGTTGTATTTTAATTATTCTTTTGGATGGTTTTATTTCTTAGATAAGTAACAAATAGGCCAACGAGAAACATACTCAAAGTTGCTATTACTACACTCATATAAATATGAAAAGGGCTCTGTAAAAATTTCGGAATAATTTGAATTTTTGAAGAAAACGTAACCCAAACAATAACCAGTATTCCCACTACTACGGAAATAACAGCAGCGACACGATCTGCTTTTTTCACTATAAATCCAAGAATGAACAGACCTAACATTGCCCCAGCAAATATTCCGGTCAATTGCCACCATATTGCCAAAATACTTTGAACACCAATCATCAACAATGATATGAGTGTTCCAATAGTACCGACCAATAAAGTCCCAATTCTTAATAAGAATAAATCTCTCCTGTCATTTGTCCTTTTTTTGATATACCTTTCATATATATCCTTCAACAAAATTGTTGAAGAACTATTATAACAGGTACTAAGCGTACTCATAGCTGCTGCTAAAATTGATGCAATAATAATTCCTGCAACTCCTTGGGGTAACCTGTTTTTCATAAAATGCGGTAATGCCTGATCTGCAATTTCACGGATTGTTATTGTGGATGCTATTTCTTTAATTTTATAATTAGTTGTTTCATCGTCTAATTTAATAACATTACCTCCAGATAATGTTATTGCGGATTTTTGTTTTAAGTCATTCAATAAATCCGGTTGAGTTTGATAATAGGAAAATAATGTTGATCCAGTACTAAAAAACAACAATGAAATGGGAACATATAGGAGAATACCAAGCCATAAAGATTTTCGTGCATCACTATCAGTTTTTGCCGTATGATATCGTTGAATATAAGTCTGATCGAATCCAAAAGCCTTGACATTCATAAACAGACCATATAAGAATACAACCCAAAAAGTAGATTTTGAGAAAGATAAGTCAAATGAACCTAAAGAAAACTTTGAATGCTCAGATGCTATTTTTATTGCATTCGATGGACCACCCTCGATTCCAAATATTATAAACAGAAACAAAATAACAGCACCAGAAAAAAACACTACTGACTGAACCACTTCTGTCCAAATAACTGCTTTAATACCTCCTAATAGAGTATATAGTGTAGTTAGTAATCCGAAGACAATTATTATTGATCCCATACTCCAACCTGTCATGCCGTTCAAAACCAATGCAACGCCAAAAGTAATCGTTGCAATTCTTGACACCTGGATAAGCAAAAAGCATATCATTGAATAGGTTCTTGCCCATGGTCCAAATCTCTTTTCCATATGATGGTAAGCAGATATCTCCCCTCCGTGTCGATAGAATGGGACAAAATACTTTGTGCCAATCCACACTGCCAAAGGAATTGCAAGACTAAAAACAAAATAGTTCCAGTTTGTGCCAAATGCAATTCCTATGATTCCAACAAATGAATTGCTGCTAACATAAGTTCCAAAATATGATAATCCGACAGCCCATCCAGGAATGGAATTTCCAGCTATCATAAAATCATTACTCGTTTTATTCTTTCTAACAAACCAACTGCCAAACCCAACAATTGCAATCATGTATATTACAATGATTAGCATATCTAATAAAGGTAATTTCATCTGAGGATTACTAATATTTAAGGGTTCAAGAAATTAATTATTTACAGAACTACTCCATGGAAATCCGAAATCAGGATCTTCCTGCATATATGGGATTTGACTTCTTACCCATTCCCCTGAAATACCGTTTACATTTTTGTTACTTTGAGTAGCCTCAGCAGCGGCAATACCGGCAGCTTCACCTAATCCGTGCATTGTTGCCATAACTCTTATTGCTGCAGATGCCTCATGAGTGGCGGATATAGCTCTGCATGCTACTATAATATTTGGGCAATCAGCATTTAATAAACATCGGAAAGGAATCTCATAGAAATCTCCGGGGGGTGGAGCGAAGTTTTCGTCAAGTGCACCCTGTGTTCCTTTGAGTTGCTGAACATCATTTGCGCCTTTGGGATTATGGATATCAATAAAATATCTTGACCTGGTAATTCCATCATTATATTTGGCAGCTTTGATTATATCTTCTTTTTGCATCGTGTACAAACCTCTAATATGCCTGGTTTCTCTTACACCGACCTGACATCCTACTTTTTCAACATAGGCGTTATTAAACCAGGGAACTGTTTTAATAAGCCACCCACCCATAAGAAAAGCTTGTCTACGACCTTCCATTTCTGCATAGGAAAGGTCAATAGCTGACAATCCTGAAACTGCTGTGATTCTTGTCATATTAAAGTGTAGAACTCCGGGTCGGGGATAATCATAAAAATGAATGAAATTTCTGTAAGGATAAAAAAGTTCAGATGTCGCCAATGCCTTCTGAAAAAATGGTTCCACCAATGCCCGGGCAGCTCTTAAATTACCAGTAGCAATCATCTCCTCCTTATCAACATTCCCCATTCTGAAACTTACTGTCATCGCTTGTGTTAGGCCATCCTCATCCCGTCCCGTTTTAAATTGTACACCTGCAAGGGAAGCAAGATCCGCATCACCGGTGCAGTCGATGAAATTTTTCGCAGTAAAAATTTCAATTCCTCCCTTTGAAAATACCGTTATAGAAGAAATGGAGTCCCCCAACTTTTCAACTGATTGGAGGAATGAGTGATAGCGAATTGTTACACCAGATTCAATCAACAACTGATCGTAAACATATTTAAGCATTTCTTCATCAAAAGCAGAAGCAGTCAATGCAGAACTATACCCGCCAAGTTTTGAAAGTTTAGATACTATTTCCTTAAATATGCCACAGATTAGGGACCCATAAGCGCCAGTTGCCTGACTTGTATATTCATGACCCGACCAAGGATTAACAAGTGCTGCTGTAGACATTCCACCACAGAAGCCGTATCGCTCGATAAGCAAAGTTTTTGCTCCTCTTCGGGAGGCTGACAATGCTGCTGCAACCCCGGAAGGACCTCCTCCACAAACGATTACATCAAAATAATTAGCAGAATTAACTGACTTATTCATATTACAAAATAATTTAAGCTGCGTTTATGTGTGCTTTTAATTTTTTTCCATACTATCATCAGTTGGAAACACTCTTTTCCCAGTTTAACAAACTCTTCTTCATTCTCTTAACAAGAATTGGATTTTTAGAAAAGAGATCTTTTGATTCTGAAATATCTTCAGAAAGATTAAACAGATAAAAAGATTTATCCTGGACAACTAATTTCCATGGGCCACGCCGAACTGCTTTATTAGTATTTACGCGCCAAAATAACTCCCTGGATTTTAACGTTTCATTCCTCTTGACTAATAATGGAAGAATACTGATACCATCCAATTGATTTGGACTATTTTTTGTCGGTGTTTTAATGTGGAGTAAATCTAAGATTGTGGGTACAATGTCCATCGTCATAACAGTTTGGTCAGTTGCAGATAGGGGAGGAATATGACCAGGCCACCATGCAATTGCCGGAACACGGTGTCCTCCTTCCCATACATTCCCTTTTTGTCCCCGCAATGGGCTATTTGACCCAACTTGTGGCCATAGCTCCTCGTAATTTGTATACTGGCCATTGTCGGACATAAAGAAGACCAATGTGTTGTTGTCGATTTTGTAATCTTGAAGAGTACGAATGATTGTACCGACACTTTTATCAAGTTCTTCGATCATACGTTTTAATACACCCGGTATTGTATCTGGATAATGAGGCCCAAGTTTGCTATTTTTACCTATGTTTGATGAGGAATAGTCGATGCCTTCCCGTCTTACTTCTAAATTATCGTCATCAGGTTCCTG
>CAZDLO010000098.1:0-13422 GCA_964506325.1 uncultured Tangfeifania sp. | reverse complement strand
TTTTACCTGAAAATGGCTACTTTCTTCTCTCCGGCTGAATTGATATACCCCCTGAACATCCCTTCCGTGTTGAATTCCATTGCTGCTTTTCCGTTTTTGTCCAGTCCGATTACACCACCGGTGCCACCCATCTTTGTCAGTTTGGCAATTTCCAGCTGACAAGCCTCCCGGATGCCAAGGTTCCTGTATTCCATCAGTGCGGAGATATCCCTTGAAAAACCAAGCCTGATATAGTATTCCCCGTGTCCGGTACAAGAGAATCCTCCAGTGGCATTGCTGGCATAGGTACCGGCCCCGATAATCGGAGAATCGCCGATCCTGCCATATTTTTTATTGTTCATGCCTCCTGTGGATGTGCCGGCAGCGATATTCCCAAAGCGATCCAGGGCCACGCATCCAACTGTGCCGTGTTTGTCGCCAGTGGTTGCCTCCCGTTCTTTTTTGAGCAGTTCATGCAGCTGCCTGTATCGTTTGTCTGTATGGAAATAACTGTTGGGTACTGTCTGGAATCCCTTTTCCACAGCGAACCTGGAGGCGCCTGTTCCTGTGAGGAACACATGCTCCGATTTTTCCATGACCGTCCTGGCCAGGGAAATGGGATTCTTTATGTCTGTTATTCCGGCCACTGCACCGGCTGTGAGCGTTTTTCCATCCATTACCGATGCATCCAGCTCTACGATGCCATCATGGGTAAATACAGCCCCTTTTCCGGCATTGAACAGGGGAGAGTCTTCCATCACCATGATTGTTTTCTCCACGGCATCCATGGAGCTGCCGCCAGCAGCCAGGACTGAATCACCGGTAGAAAGGGCAAGGTTCAAAACAGCAATATATTCTTTCTGCATTTCGGGTGTCATCGTCTTTTCTGACATGACGCCGGCACCGCCGTGCAGCACCAGGGCATAGATCCCAGAATCCTGTGCTTTTGGATGGAGTGCCGTCAAAAGAATAAATAAACATAAGGTCAGTTTTTTCATGCGTAACTACCAGTTTTAGGTTTATGAGCATCAGGAAATCCTTGCAGAGGTCTTATTCGGTAAATTCGATCACTGAAAAATTAAAGTGACCATTCCATTTACCTAAATATACCACAAAGTTGAAGAATTTTACTTTGTGCCAGCCGAAAATTTCTTTTTTGGTACAGATATTGTTCTCTTTCCTGAAAATTGTGTTCTGGCGCAACCAAGCCAAAGAATTTCCCGTCTATGTTATTGTTAAGTTCAATGTTGTGAAAACCATTTTCCTGATTTTGCCATTTTTAATTTTAGCCGCATTTTCCTGTACGAAAGATGTGTCTCAGGAACAGATTCCGGAAATACCGATCAATGATCTGGGGAAATACAACATGAAGATAATTCCGGAATCCCCTGTTTCCGGCGATGAGGTCAGGCTTGTGTTATACCAGGATTGCAGGTACAACAAACTTACAAGTTTAAAAAGAAGCGGTACTGTGATAGATATTGTAAAGCAGTACAACAGCATGATCATGGCTCCCTGTGTCCTGACGAATGATACCATCCAAATCGGGAAATTGCCGGCCGGTATTTACAGAATCAATTACTGGCTTGTCGATATAGCCGTTCTGCCCGGCAAGACCACTTTTTCTGTTTCTTTCAGGCTGCCTGTCGCCAGGTAGAAGGATACCACGTTGTTCCGGAGCCCCCTTTTGCGATAAGAAGCTTCACCAGGATGTAGCAGCATGAAGGGCGAAAGCTTCCCTGTCGTGCTCTTAAGGGACTGAAAGGCGGGACAGGGGCAGGAAATTTAAGCAATCTCAGAATGACGGCACAAAAAAGCCGGTTGGTCCATTAAGGATCAACCGGCTTTTTTGTGTTTCAGTACCAGTTACTTGTAATTGGCCGGGTTTTCGTCCTGCCATTCGTTGACACCGTCACGAACACGGTTTCGGAAAGTGAGTGTGTCCTGGGCAAAACAGGTATTTCCGGCTGCATTGACATATTTGTAATTGAGCAGGATTTTCCTGTTCTGAAGCAATTTTGCACGGTTGAATGAACTTGTGCCATTTGCCTCCACCGGGAATGTTGAACCGGCATTGGTGGTTACTGTGATGTTGGAACCATCAAGGGTGAGTTTCATTTCACCCTTCAATGAGGTTTGGTCGCTTATTCCATTCGTTACCAATGCATTAGGAGCAACAGTTGTTAACTTCCACACTTTGTTTTCCGGTTGGTTTACGGCTGTGTAATAGAGGATGGTCTGGATCGTTGCTCCTGTAGCATCCTTCACTGTGGTAATACCGCCATGCCAGTAGTTTCCAAACAGCATATTCTCATATTTAAGCCCGATAACCGCCGTTTTTTTGGTGGAGAGGATGGTGTCGGCATCTGCGGATAACATGTTGAAGGGAACGACATAGTTGGCAAAAAGGGTGTTAGGGTCTGACAGGAATTTTGCCGAGTCAATTTTCATTACCACTGTACCGTTGTGCTGACCGCTTTTGATCACGATCTGGCTGTTGCTGCTCAGGGTGTAATAATTGGAAGGAAGCGGGGTCAGTGTTGTCACCGGTGCTACTGCATCCTTTATGTACTGGGCTCCGCCCTTCATCAGGGTGAGGACTGCAGGTGTAACCAGGCTGTTGTCGATGGCAAAGGTTATGAGGCGGTCCCTGTTATTTTCCCGGACACCACCCAGGGCGGCACCAACCTCGATCTTCATGCCTTCTCCGACCACGAAGGTGCGCACATCAGTCTGGTACGGGAAGTAGATCCCATCGTAGTCGAAATCTGTGATATAATCATCGTAGCAGGATCCCATGGCCACTGCCAGCATTAAAACAATCAATATTTTTTTCATATCTGTATGTTTTTTAATTTTTTTCTATTGATGATAAACCTGCTGTTCCGAGTTGTCTTTGTATTGTTGTATCTCTTCATGGCAGTTTTATCACACCTGCTTATCTCCAGCCGTCCCAGCCTTCGTTCTGTTCAAGTTTGCTCATCCTGAGAATCTCAGCATAAGGAATAGGCAGGTAGGCCGATTTGAGGGCACGAGGTTCTGCTACCTTTGAAAAATCGTACGTGAAAGTACCATCCGCATTTTTGGTGATCTCTGCCTTGTGAACGGCTTTGTTCAGTTCGGCAAGGTTTGTGGACCAGCGCTGAAGGTCAAAGAAACGTTTTCCTTCAAAACAGGTTTCAATCCTTCTTTCATTTTTGACAAAAATATCAAATTTCACCGGGTCCCCTGCCACTTCATTCAGGTAGAGGTCATTTGCAGAGGTATAAAGGGTGGCTCCGTCATAGGTTTTCCTTGTGCGGATGTATTGCATGGCGCCTTTGGCAGAAAGTCCGTATTTGGCCGCATCATTGGGGCCGGCGACCTTATTGGCTGCTTCCGCGAAGTTGAGCACCATGTGTGTCCACCTTATAAACATCTTGGTGTGTTGTGTTCTTGTAACCGTGGCATCCGACCAGTTCAGACCCATGAATACATTCTTCTTGATATGGTAGTTGGTAAGGCTGTTGGTCTCTTTGATACCTGCAGCATCTTTTCCTCCGTTCACCCAATTTTCGAATGTATACATCAGCACCCCTGTATTGTTCTTCTTGGCCTGAACATTGTTGTAAAAGATGTTGCTGTAGAACCTGGGGTCACGGTTGGCATACGGGTTGGCAGGGTTGTAGTTGCTGCGGGGATCTGTGATAGGATATCCGTTGGCAGCAGGGAAGGCATCCACCAGTTCCTGTGTCGCTCCGATCGCACCGTATCCCTGGAAACCGCCGTGGTAAAACAAACGTTCCATAGCGTCGTTGTTGTCATTTTTACGCGCCGACCATACAATTTCCGGTGAGTTGGGGTTGAACCAGCTTACGGCATCGGCAGGTTTGAATCCATTTGTCACATTATCGACATTCAGTTTGAAATCAATAACCTTCTTGGCATTTACGGCAGCGCTGTCCCATCGGGTAACATCGTTGGTGGTGTTGAACCTCGGACTTGCCCATGTGAGATATACATTCGACTTAATCGCCTTCATGGTAATACCGTCCAGTTTACCCCAGTAGCGTCCTCCGGCATAGGCACGGTCTGACACATCAGGAACCAGGAAATCACGGTGGGCTAAAGGAAGATATTTGATGGCGGAGTCACAGTCGGCAATAATCTGTTTGACACATTCGTCGTAGGTATTGCGGGCCAGGTTGATCTCCTTGGTGATATCAACAGGTTCCAGTACCAGGGGTATACCCATCATCTTTCCGCTCGTAAGTCCTTTGCCTCCAAATTTTTGCAGCAAATCCCAATGGAACCAGGCACGAAGGCCGAAGGCTTCTCCCTGCAAACGGTTGCGGACCAGCATATCCCAGCGTGCATTTACAATAAATTTGGTATTGTAGCCGCGACGGTCTTTCAGGAACAGGTTTACAAGCCTGATGGAGTTATAATCCCTTGTCCAGTAGGTAGAAACGAAAGCATCACTGCTGGTGGTAAAAGAACCTGTAGCCAGCCTGCGCATAGGCTGGGAAGGATTGGTAGAAACTGCATCATCGGTGATCATATCAATCCCAACACCTTCATTGTTGCTGGAAGTACTTGTGGCACTGGTGCTGAAGTCATAATTGCGGGGCATATTATCGTAACACTGGCCGACAAGACCCTGTACCATATCCTGGTAAAGGTAGATGTCTTCAACTGTTTTGTCCCCGTTAGGGTAGGCATCCAGGTATTTGGTGCATGCGGAGAACAATGCGAGAATACCTCCTAAAAGTAATATTATCTGTGTCTTCATCTTCTTTTTCAATTAAAAGGTTAATTTAACTCCGCCTGAAAAGGTCGTAAATAACGGATAAGTATCAATTCCTGAACTGGCTGATTCAGGGTCGATATCCTTCACTTTTGTGATGGTTAGAAGGTTTGCTCCCCTTATAAAGAAACGGGCTCCCCTGACTCCCATCATGCTCAGTGAATTGGCCGGTAAAGTGTAGGACAATTCGACATTTTGAATCTTGAAGAAATCACCTTTGGTTAGCCAAAAGCTTGAAGCGACAAAGTTGTTGTTTACCTTGTTATAAGTAAGGCGGGGATAGGCTTCTCCAATGTTGTCCCTGACAAAAGCAGAGTAGTTGCTGTCGCCCCATCCGCTCCAGAAATACTGCCCTGTGCGGGCAATGTCGAAGAAGGCACGGCCTGTACCCAATGCATACAATTCAAAACCTTTGTAATTAAGCTTCAGGTTGAGGGCATAGAACAATTTGGGAACGGTATTTCCAATCGGACTCATGTCGGTATCATCAATAAAACCATCATTGTTCATGTCCTTGTATTTGAGGTCACCGGCATGCAGGGTCTGGTCGTACAAGGATGGTATATTAAGTGTCTCTGCGTCATTGGCATATTTTCCGATGTAGGTGAGCCCGTAATAGGTGCCGGTAGATTTTCCTGTACGCATTTGATATTCATTGCGGTAGGCAGGTTCATCAAATTTTTCATATTTTGATTGCTGCCATGCTCCGTTGGCCCCCAGCGAATAAGTGAATTTCTGTACCTTATCGGAGTACTGCAATCCGAATTCAATACCGGAGTACCTGACTTTGTTGAAATTGAACCTTGGAAGTGCACCGGAGACACCGGCAACGGCGGGTGTACGGCTGGCAACCTGGGTAATTATTCCGTCACGAAGGTTGTTGTAATAAGTCAGTTCGACGCTGAGTTTCTCATTGAGGAGCATGGCATCGATTCCTGTGCTGAACTCCTTGCGTTTCTCCCAGGTTATCGCCGGGTTTCCTGTGCGGTTCGATGAGGTCCTGTAAACACTGGTCTCCGTAGTATTTCCAAACCACTGGTTGGTTGTTGCCGGACCGAACAATGTACCGGTGGCGTTTCCTGTCCACCTGTCGCGGTAGGCAAATGGCGCCATGAAGCTTTCATAACCCAGAATACCGCCTTCGGCACGCAGTTTAAGGTAATTGATGAATTTAATATCCTTCATGAAATTCTCTTCGGATATTACCCAGGCTCCTCCAAGGGATGGGAACATCGCAAAACGGTTTCCTTTGTCGAATGCTGAGGTTCCGCCATAGTTGAGTACAGCATTGACAATGTATTTGTCGTTAAAGCTGTATTTCCCGGTAAGGGTCAGGTTTTGAGTGCGCTGTGGTTCCTCGGTTTCATTCCTTGCAATCTTGTTGGCAAAATAGCTCAAAGCGGTCTGGATGTCATGGACCCCAAATTTCTTCGCATAAGTGAAAGTCTGGTAAAAAGACATGCGCTGGAAATAATAGTCGTTCAATAACACCTGGTCTGACATCTGGGTACCGTCATGGGCTTTGGAAAGCAGAATTGTATCTTTTCCGGCAGTAGTTTTGGCCGGTGTAGCAATGTAGGCATAGTAATCTTCCGCCTTACCAACGCGTATCTGGTTGTATGCATTGAAACCCAGGAAAGTCTTCGATTTTAAACCATCCAGGATAGATTTCATGTCAAATTCCAGCGCAGTATTGGCGGTTCCGGTACGTCCCGATTCATTGTAATATCCGTTGTCGGTAAGGTTCCCGATCGGGTTTTGTTTCCAGGTTGAGGTAACTCCGTAATAAGGCGGATTACCTGAGGTTGGATCGAAAGGGGCTGCATACACCGGGAAAGCAATAGGAGGAATGTCAGTAATGTCATTCAGCAGGCTGTTGACCTCGAGTCCGGAAAGAACCGTATTCGTACCTGCATCCTGGTTGGTGTAGTTGACGTTGTAACCATAGTTGGCAGACCTGCGGTAAGTAAGACCGCCGAAGAAGTCAAACTGCACCTTCACGAAATCATTGATTTTTATGTCGATGTTAGACCTGGCATTGAGGCGGTTATAATCGGAAGTAGCCCCGATTTTTGTTATATCCCCTTCACCACTGTATCCCAGGTAGGCAAAGTACTGAACCCGGTCGTTTCCTCCCGATGAATTTAAATTGATCCTGGTAAATGACATGGAGTTTTTCAGCATAAGGCTTTTGAAATCCACGCTGGGACGGTAGTAATCGTAAGGATCATTCTTCGCGTAAGCGGCGATGTCCGTATCTGTATAACGCGGCAGGAGGCCGTCATTGGTCCGTGCAAGGTTGTTGAGCTTTGCATAGTCTGCACCTAGCACATATTCAGGCATCCGGTCGATGACAGATGAGCCGACTTCAACATTGGCATTGAGGATACGCTCATTCTTTTTACCTCTTTTGGTTTTGATAAAGACCACACCGTTGGCAGCAGAAGGTCCAAACATGGCTTTAGCAGCAATATCCTTGATGAAAGTGACGGATTCAACCTCATTCGGATCGAGTGGCATTTCAGTGATGTCGGTAGGTACATCGTCGATGATGTAGATCATGTTATTGCCCCTGGCAGAAACATTCAACTTGGAAGAAAACCCAAAACGACCGGTTGTCTCCTCAGCGCTCATACCGGGCTGCCCGTTGAGTTCCCTCACTTCAACACCTGTAGCCAATCCGGTAAAGGCATTCCGAAGGTCAGTCGACGGATACTTGTCAAGCTGTTCGGAATGAAGCACTGATGGTGAACTTGTAAGTTCCCTTTTCCTGAATCCGATGAAAGGAAGCGGAACAAGGTCATCCTCAGTCATGTTAAACTTTGCTCTTGTCATTTTAATGACAGGATCAGTTTGCAAGTCTTCAACAAGTGCTGTTCTTTTCTCATAACCTTTGGCTGATACAGCGACGAAATCATTGAGGTAACCTTTGAATATAAAGGATCCCTGTTCGTCAGTTTCCGCGTGGACCACTCCTTCACCGATCACAACCTGCGCATTCTGGAATGGCTTGCCGTTTTCATCGGTAACTTTCAGGGTAATATTGATCATTTTTGGCTTTTTCTCAATTTTATCCTGAGCCGGGAGGTTTCCTGCCAAAATAATACAGAGCATCATCATCCCGATAGTTCTGTATTTTAATAATATATGATGAAATCTCATAATTCTCAATTTTTTAGGATTTACTTACCAAACTTCGTTTGATATAAAACTTTTCATCTTGTAGGTATCCTCCGTATTGAAAGGCAGATAATACATGGCGTCTTTCCAGTTGCTCTGACGATCGGATGAGAGTGCATACCGGGTATACTTGAATCCGGTGGGATAAGAGGAAGTAACGGGTACCTTTTCAATATCAACGCCCATCAAGGGTCCTGCATAGCAAACAGGAGCATCTTTCCAGCGACGGATATCGAAATAGTAATGTCCCTCAAAGCAGAGTTCGATGTTGCGCTCATTTTTGACCCTTGGTCTGAAAGCATCCTTTGAAGTTGTATATTGAGTAAGGACATCAGGCATACCAATGCGTGTGCGGATCGTATTGACAGCCTGGACGGATGTCATGGAAGCACCCGGTGCTGAACCGCCAGGACCATAGGCCTCGTTGGCCGCTTCTGCATAGTTCAGGTACAATTCCCCCAAACGGATGATCGGGTCTGTAACGTTTTTGGAAGTCTGGTTTTTTATACTGGTTTCAGTCCATCTTTTGCGGGAATAGTAACCGGTCCTGGTGATTCCAAGGTAGGATTGGTCAATCAGTTCGCCGTAGGTGGCAACACCGTTTTTCATCTCATAATATATCTGTGCCTTAGCATTGGTCCAGCCGATAATACCGGAAGCCTGGTTGTAAATGATGTCGATGTAAAACCTTGGGTCGCGGTTGGTATAGGGATCCTGTTCCTTGAATTTTCCGGCAGCAATGGCTGCATCCCGGTCGGCTTGGGTATTCAGTGCATATCCGTCTTTGGTCTCGAATTTGTCGACAAAATTCTGGGTTGGACATTCGCCCGACCAGCTGGATTTGCTGTTGCCAAATACACCATTGACGATTCCCTGCTGGTTTCCGTTGTTATAAGCCCAGTTACCCCAGTTGTAGCCCCATATTTGTTCGTTGGTATAGGTAACACCCACGTAATTGTCCTTGTACTTTGCGGCAGGAAGTAATTCGTAGCCATATTGTTTGGCAACGTTGATGGCATCCCAGGCAGCTATTGCAGCATTTTCCCAGTCTTTGATGCCCAGTTCGTTGTTCAGCGGACTGGCAGCATAAAGTAAGGCCCTGGATTTAAATGCCTTGGCCGTAACGCCATTCGGCAGTTGCTGGTCTGTGTTGGTCAGGTGACCCGGTGCGCCGGGAATCGGGTTGTCGCGACGCATCATGCCCGCCTTGGCAAAGAATGTGGCAGCGGAATCCATATCCGCGGCAATGCGGACGAGGGTTTCGTGCTTGGACAGTCTTGGAATGTCCCACTGGTCGTCTGGTCCCAAAGCCTTGGTTAAATAAGGCATCGGTCCCCATATCCTGAAAAGCTCAAAGTGACAGAAGGCACGCACAAAGTGGGCCTGTGCCGTGTAATCGTCAATGATGACCTGGTCTGCTTCCAGCATCTTGATGTTTTCAAGTGTCAGGTTGCAGATACGGATGGCTGTAAACAAAGATCCGAGAATGGGCCGTCGGGCAGGATCGTAGGTGAATTTGTTGATTATAGAAGAAACCTGACCGCTCTTTAGGGTATGGCCTTCCATGTACCGTCCCATATCGGCACAATCGGTGATACCTTCCCAGGTATATTTCTGATCCCAGAAATCAAAATAGAACGGCATGCCGCATTTGATGTTCCAGTCTCTCCAGGCATAGGCACCATTGGTGTCAGGCCGGTATTGACGTCCTTCGTAAACATCCCTGAAGAACTTCTTGAAGTTGTCAACTTTTTTGAATACATCCTCCTTTGTGAGGCCTGATTCAGGCGATACATCCAGGTAACTCTCCAGGCATGATGTGAAGAGAACCTGAAAGAGGATGACCGTCACGAGTGAAATAAAATATTTTTTCATGGTAAATCTGTTTTAGCGGTTAAAAATTCACTTTAACACCAAGTTTGACAGAAGTCATCTGAGGATAGAAACCCTGCTGGAAATCTTTCCGTTCCGGGTCACCTTCAATCAGGTTGGTCATAGTCCAGAGGTTGTTTCCTGTTAGATACATGGTAAGATTGGAAACACCTGCCAACCTGCTCAGGGCTTTGGAAGTCATGTTGTACCCAAAATAGACTTCTTTCAGACGCAGGTAATCGGCATTGCGCCAAAACCGGTTTTCAATGGCAATCTGGTAACCCCTGTCGGCCTCGCCACCGCCCCAGAAGAGGATGTCGGCGCTGGAACTACCGCTGTAATGCAGGGTTGAGTGATTGACATCCTGGTTATTGGGAGTCCAATAATCCAGTTGTGAAGAGTGAACACGCCAGTTACCCTTGATGAATTCAACTTCATAGGTCTGGTTGTATTCCACAAATTTTCCGGCATTACCCTGGAACATGCAGTTGAATTCAAATTTTTTCCAGGTAAGTCCGCCGGATAAGGAGTAAGTGATAGGAGGAAAAGTAGAACCCGCAATCGGATATTTATCCAGGCTGGAAATTTTTCCGTCCACTTTGTAATCCAGAAATCTGTAGTCCCCAACATTAAGTTTGTACAAATCGATCGGGGAGGGGTTATTGTGGATATCATCAACCGAGGTATAATAACCTGTTCCGGTTAGTTCAACCCCGTTAATCTGGGATCCGAGAGCTTTCCCGGCATCCTTGGTATATTCTGGAGCATACGGTGGGTCGTCCTTGAAAATGATCCTGTTTTCATTCCAGCCAAAGATTCCCTTCACCCAGTAATTGAGCTGTGTTGCCGTTGTTTTGTTGAATTCCATTTCCACTTCAAGTCCATGTTTCTTCATCTGTCCAAGGTTCAGGTCCTTGAATGTATTTCCTACCAGCATGGTCACGCTTCGTGGAGAAAGGAGCATTTTATCCCTGAATTCGTCGAAGAAATCAATATTGAAGGTCAGGGTATTTTTCAGGAATCCCAATTCTATACCAAGGTCTCTTTTGCGGGCCTGTTCCCACTGTGCCGTACTGTTGGCACCGAGATCCTCGTGAATGTAAGGGCCGGGGGAACCAGCGTTGTCTGTATAGAAGTTGCTGATGTACAACCAGCGATTGGCCGCATTGTCACTTCCTGTTAATCCGTCGGAGTAACGCAATTTCAGTTTGCTCATCCATGGAACAGAACTCTTGAAGAATTTCTCCTCTGAAACAACCCATCCCACTGCACCTGAAGGGAAGAAACCAAAACGGTTTCCCGGTGCAAATCTTTCCGAACCGGTATACCCTACGTTGACTTCCATCAAATAGCGGTGGTCATAATCGTAGGTTCCCCTTCCGACGAGCGCCTCGTTGTAGTAGGCAAACTGGGTTTCCTTGTTCTTTTGCTGGCGGTTCATCAGTGCCAGACCCGTGACAGAATGTTTCCCGAAAGTATTGGCATAATTGAACCCGAATTCATAATAAAGGTCGCGGTAATAACCTCCCTGCATGGAACCGACATTGATATCGAGAGGTTGCTGCTTGTAATACTCGTTTCCGGCTGATGTAATTCGGCTCCATGGGTTCACTCCTGCCTTGCCAATATCATCGTAATTAAGTTGGTATTGTGGAAATGTCCAGTTGGCTGTGAGTATCCTGTTGACGTAATAGGTACTCAGTGAGGCCTTTCCTGCAAAAGAGAGCCCTTTGGTAATGAAATCAAGTTTCTGATCAAAAACGAGGTCGGTAAACAATTGCGAATTAAGATCCTGGTTAAACTGACCGCTGTTCAAATCATTGTAAGGGTTTACTGCCCCAGATCCATATTCCCCAAAGTTGGAAGCCAGTCGAATTCCAGAATCCTCCGGATAGGATGGATCGGGAACCTGCTCAAGAACCCAGGAAGGGAAATAGGCGGGATAACGGGCAGGGCCTGTAGCATAAAGACTTCTCCAGGGTGAGGTATTCGGTGAGTTTTTGATACCTGTTACACCACCTAATTTAAAGGAGAGTATGGTGGATGGTGTTAGCTGAAAATCTACGTTGGTACGGTAGTTGAACCTGTTGTAGCGGTAGCTCAGATCGTAAAATCCGTCCTTCTTTGCATTGAAGAAGTCGCCTTCATAAAGGTAACCCAGGGAACAGAAGTACTTGATGAAATTTGTTCCCCCCGAAACATTGAAGTTGGCATTAACGGTGGGGGCATATTCACGTGAAACCTCCTTGAACCAGTTCACATTGGGGTACCTTAGTGCGTTGAGCGGAGTTGACGGATTCTTGTATTCGTTCAATATTCTCTCCGGGATCAAATCCTGGAATTTTCCACCGTTCATCAAACCAACATTGTACATAGACATTGTGGTATAGGAATCGATATGTTCAGGAATCCTGGTTGCCTTCTGAAGTCCGTAGGAGGCGGAGAAGTCGAGCAATGGTTTCCCGATCTTTCCTCCCTTGGTGGTAACGATGATAACACCGTTGGCGCCCTTGGCTCCGAAAACGGCTGTTGCCGATGCGTCTTTAAGTACAGAAATGGTATTGATCTCGTTCGGGTCCAGGGTATTGAAATCGCGTTCCACACCGTCGACCAGCACCAATGGCGCTGAACCGTTCCAGCTGGATAAACCCCGGATTACAATCTCAGAGTTGCTGGCACCAGGTTCACCGGTCTGCTGGATGGTCAATACCCCTGATAGTTTACCTGTGATGGCATTTGTGACATTCGATGTTCCTGAACGCATCAGTGTCTGGTTGTTAACCTGGGTAATTGCACCTACGACACTTTCTTTTTTCTGAGTACCGTAACCCACAATTACAACTTCTTCCACACCGATCGTTGATTCTGCCAGTGTAATCCTGAAATTTGTATTGTTGCCGATTTGCACTTCCTTGGGTATCATACCAACAAAGCTTACGGTAAGGGTCTTCGCATCCGCTGGCACACTAAGTGTAAAGTTACCGTCAATATCCGCTGTGGATCCAATTGTTGTCCCACTGACGATTATGGTGGCACCCGGAATGGGAACACCTGCTACGTCACTTACCTTTCCACTGATTTTTTTCTGCTGCTCGGCAGGACTTACTGCCTGATCTGGTTTTGTAACCGGCAAATCACCCTCTGCTGCCAGGGATGCAAATGCAGTCAGCAAAACGACAGAAAGCAATTTGATCTTCAAAAGAATTTGAGTACTGCACCCCGGAGGGAAGCAGTCCAACCTTCGATTTTTTTTCATAGTCTGTTCTGTTTGAAATTTATTTATTGGATTGTATTTCTTAAAAAAGCTTAGTTAGTGCCCCGGCACAGGCAAAAAGGCAATACAATCGATTGCATTACCTTCCACGAAAACAAAATTATCTCATTACGTTGAATGTGTTTGTTAGTTTTAATCTGATAGTCAGGCAGATAAGCAATCTGCCTTTGTTGCATTTTTTCCGTGTTAATTCTAGTTAATTTTGGTTAATTATTTACTATAGAAGTTAAATAATAACCAATTTTTTGTAATTTATATGTAGTCTAATTAGTACCCAGGGATCATTTGTTCCCAAAGTTTCTGAAAATGAAGCAGAAAGGTATTCTTGTAA
>CAZDLO010000097.1:0-13619 GCA_964506325.1 uncultured Tangfeifania sp. | reverse complement strand
TTGTTCATATTTTGATTATCTGTGGTTCCGGAATCAAATGTAAAAGAAAATTAGGAAGAATTGGGTCATCCCGGATCAACCGTCAATGGGATTCACCGGAACAATCTCTGTCCAAATTCAGAACTGGAAACAAATCAGACAGTTATGATATTTAGAATCATTATAAATAACATGATATTTTGCTTTCCACGCCTTTTATTGTTTTCCATCAGAAGGTTGCCAGGGTTTGCATGGATCCGGATGCTTAAGGAGCAGACACTTTGAGATCGGCAGTTGAGCCTTCCAGGGCTAAAGACCGTCGATCTTTCCTAGATTTTCTGCCTTCTCCAACCATTTCGCTCTCTTTGGTTCTGTTGAGGATTTGATCGGGGAAAAGGAGTTGATTTTTACAGGACTGATGCCGGAGAATTGAAGGATGCCACGTTTGATGGAATTGTGCCCCGGACTCTTGTTGATCAGCGCATAATACCATCCAGGTGTATCCATGGTAACCAGGATGCGTGAAGATTTTCCTGTTAATAATTTATCCCAGAGCGGAGAGTTTTCCCGGTACCTGAATGCAAATCCCGGAAGGAATGTTCTGTCAAAAAACCCTTTTAAAAGAGCCGGGTAGGTCGACCACCAGTTCGGGTAGACAAACACCAGGAGGCTCGCCTCCAGGATGTCTTGCTGAACCTGCACCAGATCCGGCTCAAGGTCCATTCTCTTCTTGTATCCGAATCGCAGGATCGGGTCAAACTGCAGGTCTGTCAGGCAGATTAATTTAACTTTTGCCCCTGATTCTTCAGCCCCTTTCAGATAACTCTGCGCCAGAGAATCGCAAAAACTTCCTTTTACAGGATGTGCGTTGATAATGAGAATTGTTTTCATAGTATATTTTATAGGTAATTATCAATTTATTGAATATCAAAATGAATGTATGGTCAGCCCCGGACAAGCAGGGGGAACCCTCCATGATTTTTCGTGGACTTTTGTGGGGGATAGAAAAGGAAGGTTCCACTGTACGATTCCTCTGCTCTTAACCTCCCGAATGAATCTGAAATGATTTAACCATAGAAGGTGTTTATGCAGATTGGTATATGGCAAATATCATCCTCTTTCCATGAATCGGATTCAATAAAAAGATGAAACGCATAAAACGTCGATTGAATTAGCCATAAGCGGGGCCGGGATCAATGGAACCAAACCTTGCAAGCCGTGTTTCTTTACACATCCTTCTGCATTTTAGGTTAAAGACTTTTCAATATCTTTAATTTCACAGGCCCTGCCAGGCCCGACCTGATATCTCCCCGGTACCTGGTTGGAATGGAAGTGTAGTTATTGGCAATCGTGTTGTAGATTAATATTTCTATCAGGTTTTCACCTGATTTGGCAAAAGGAGTAATGTCGAATGTCCAGGGTGGTGAGAGCTTAATGCCGGCACTCTTTCCATTAACCAGTAATTCGGCCGACGAAACCAGGTCTCCAAGATCGATTTCAATCCTGTTGTTTAAATCAGAGGCTTCAATAGCGATGGTTTTGCGGTACCAGGCACCACCTGAATATGCCCTTAATCCATCTGTTTTTGACCAGTCACCAAGATCGATGTTGCCTTTGCCGCATTGCTGTTCGATGTATTGTGGCAACGCTGCACCTCCGCCATATCCAGGCAGATAGTCAATTTTCAGAACAACCTGAGAACCAGATAATTTAGGTTTATTCAGGTTGAGGCTAAAATTTTTCAACCCGTCGGATTGCTGTTTTCCGGGCAAAACCGGGGTTTGAACGCCATCTATCCAGGCAGTCAGTTCTCCATAGGCATCGATTTTCAGCGAGTGCAATCCCGGTGCCGATTCAAAGGCAAAAAATCCTGAACAATGATCTTTAAAGGAACAGTCGAAAGGCAATACCCCTTCATCTCCGTACCAGCTCATGGCAACCTGTTGTTTTTCAGGACGGGGAACTCCGGGTTTCCGAACCACCAGATAGGTTTCGCAGGCCTTATCGAAGATCATCAGTATTGGATTAGCTCCTTTCTTTAAGTCGATGGTCTTTGCATTTATGTCCGTTTCCGAATTGTTGATGAACAATCGTGCCGGTATAACATCTCCCTTCAGTAAATCGTACTTTCCGTCTGCAGGGGCAATGACAGCAGAGTAGAGCAGGTAGAAATTTCCCGATGGCTCCGGCACTCTTTGCTTCGAATGTTTTTCTTCTTTGAGACCACCTAAACGGATGAAATTATCATACATCTGACCTTTAAGTCCGTGGTAACCCTGGTGTCCGGGGTCGTTTTCCACGCCCTGCTTCCATGAGAATCCATACGATTCCCAGCGGAGCTTTTTACCGCTTATCGTAACTTCCTCGTCCTCGCTCCGGGGGAGTAATTTCAACAATGCGTCTGCTGACGGAGCCTCCCGGAGCGGTCCCAGCTTCAGAAATTGTTTTCCGAAACCACAGGTTACATTCTTCCATGTATTGTCCGGAACTATTTTCCCCCCTTGGTATATATCTCCTTCAATGAATTTTAGTTGCCGGACCTGGGCGCCCAGCATCTCCTTTTTGGCCGGAAGCTGAAAATCACCCCATTGATTGTCAAGCGATGGCATCAATTCGAATTCCCAGGTAGTGCCCAGGTCTGTTTGCCTGATCACTTTTTCAGGTTTTATCTCCTTGGCAGCGTAGCTGTTTTCAGCATCAAAAACGATCAGCTGAATCTCCTTTTCAGACAATGGAAGTGATATTTCTGTCCCGGTTTCCGTCTGGACGGCAAATTTGGACAGGGATACTATTTCACCATTCCAGGGATTCCAGAGTTGAACCGGACCCTTGGCTTTGAAAAAGCACCTGGTTCCTTTCTGAAAATTATACAGTGCATAGACATCACGTTTTCCTATTATGCGGTGCATCACATAGGGCCGTTCTGACAGGTTGGACAGCACACTGAAATTAGGGGAATATTTCCCGTAAATGGCTGTTGTAACGGAGCTGACACTTTCGCACTGAACCAGATTCCTGGCTTTGGAGAAGAGGGATTGGACGAGTTTTTGCGTCTCTGCATCATTTGCCCCGTCTCTCTCAGTGGCTTCGGGTACTGCACCAATATTAACGATGATACCACCCGCTTTTTTAAATGCTTCAAGTTTCAGAAGTGAAGAATATCGAATGGCTTTCATCGAGGGAACAACCAGTACTTTATATCTTTCGCCGGAAACATTCAATTCCGCATTTCTCACCTCCGAACGCGCCAGCGATTCAAAATCCAAAAAGTCGAAATCGATTCCTTTGTCGTACAATAGTTCTCCGGCTTTAAATGCGATGTTCACCGATGTCTCTCCATCCATATCTGCAACAACAGGCTCAGTGGGGTAGAGTATAGCCACATCGCAATTGTGTACCCCTTGCGACAAAAGGTAAGAAAGACGCTCAACGCAATTCATCAAAGGATCAATCTGGTTCCAGTAGGGCATGCGGAAATGATTGCATGGGGGCGCCCATTCCCACCATCCTCCCTGCGTCGAATAATACAATCCATGAAAAGAGAGGAGGTTGTAACCGGCCACAAAATTGCCGAATATGGCATCCGTCACATCTGATGAAGAGGTTCCCCAGCCACTGCTGTGAAACCCTTCGAGCCATACCCGCGGTCGCTCGTACAAGTGGGAAATGGAGGCAGCCACTTTTGCCTTGGAGATATCTTTCGACAGGTATGGCTGGTCGGAACCGGGTCCCTGGTTCCACCGCTGGGTGCGGAAATAGTCGCCAAACTCGGCAACATCCATCCCACGGCCGCCATGGTCGCAGCCAAAGATTAATCCCCTGTCCTGGTGCCACTGATAGACCGGTTGAAAGAAATTTTCCTCGCTCAGGGAAACGAGGACATCGTTGTAATCGAGTTTGATTTTAGGGGTAACCGGGCCGATATTTACAAAAAGGGCATCCAGGAAGGGAATGATATCGTACCCTTTTCTGCGGTTGAATTCTGCGGCAAAATATTTATTCCACAGATTTCCGTTAACCCTGAAATTCAATTCATCTGAAAAGAAAAAATTAAGTGCTCCGCCTCCATTGTCTTTGAGGGCCTGTTCAAATTTTTCGAAAAAGAAATGATTGTAAGCTTTCCCGCTTTGCGGGTGCATGGGGTCGTAGGAGGGAACAAGGCGTTCAGAACAGATACTGAAGATTTTCCGGTTTTCAGCGCCGAAATCATAGTCCAGCACACCATTTTTTACCAGGGGCAGCAAATCTTTTCTGGATTCAATGATCAACGAGGAGTCTTCCTTAAACTTAAAGGATGTGATTGCAAGCAGGTTCTCAGTAATCTTCAGGTGGCCCTTACCACGGAGGATTTTGATATTGCATTTTAACGTTGAACCGTTCAGGTCGGGATTCTGTGCGATGGCCTCATCCATTGAAAAGCCCTGACCGATGCCTAAGGTATAATCGCTCAGACTTACCGACATACCCCGTTTTTCGGCTTCTGCAGCAAACCATTTAAACAATTTCCACCATTCAGCTGTAAAAAGTGCCGGTTTGCTGGGGTTGGACAAGCCATATGTTATTCCTCCGGCATCCTTGTGGCTGTAGTTGATCTGCAGGCTGGAGATTCCCTTGTTGGATAGCTGGTCCAACTGCCATGTTAACCGTTCACGGGTAAGGGTATCGCCCTGCCACCAATAGAAGGGAACATCCCCATAACCTTTAGGTGGATGGACAAAACCTGGCAATACATCAGGGGGAGTGCCCGGGTTAGAATAACCGGCTGGTATTTTTGAGATTTGCCCTGCCAGTGGAACCCAGGTTATTAAGACCGCGAATAACGTCATAAACTTCTTAGCCATAGCACCTTATTTTTTATTAACAAATGGTTTTAACTGTAAAAACAGCACACTTCGTTGCTCCCTTAATTGTATGGAAACCTGGCCATGCAGCCCGGAAGTTAATAGGGTGGATTCCGTCAGGCCCGATGACGGCTGGTCGCCAACCTTAAACTGATACCCGGTACAGGTTTCCGAAATATAAGTGAAATCACTGGTTTTTCCTGTAGATATTGGTTATTTAACACGGAATACTTGTAGTCTTTCTTTGTTGATGTCAACAGCGGACTTCCATGCCATAAAATAGGGGGGAACCTCCCCTTTATTATTGCCTGGATCAACTCACTTTTCTAGTCCTTTGCGGGAAGTGTCTGCCAGGGTTCTCCCAAACAGGCAATGATTTTAATCCCCGGGATCTATTCGTCGAGGACTGACCGTTTATCATTTTATTCCGTTATTCCCTTCCACCTGTCTGTCCTGAAGGGTGATGCCGGAAGATCTGCATCGTTGTAAAGGTTGGCATCGTTCGGATTATTCGCCCATCCAAAGCGCACTGCCACAGGACGTTGTACTTCGGAACAGGTAACCTCGAGGGTGTTGGGTCGAATAATTTTGGCTTCCGCCCAATAGAATTTATGATCTTCGCCAGCAATTGTAAAACCTTTGAGGTAGCCATATTTATCCCTGGCCTTCAGTCCGTTTCCGGCATGGTCAAAAGTAAGAATCGCCTTGTTGCCGCTGATTTTCATCTCCCTGAAAACCGGCCCGCAAAATTGAACATCCTGGTGATACGCAACTTTAAGGGCAGATAAAGCGAGACGATTCCCAACAGTTTGTTTGTCGGTAGGATGAATATTCACGGCATCTCCTACGTCAGTTGTGACTGCCATTCCGGTATTGGGAAGTGCCAGGGTCATACTCTGTGCTTCCCGAAGTTCAGCCCAGGTGCTCTCAGCCGGCAGTGAATCGGCAACCATGAAACTGGCAATCTGTACAAAAAGGAAAGGAAATTCTCCCTGTTTCCAATGGGTTCTCCAGTCTTTGATCAGATCAGGAAATACCTTCTGATATTGTTTGGCCCTTCCTGAATTGCTCTCACCCTGGTACCAGATGGCACCCCTGATACCATAAGGAATCAACGGATGAATCATGCCATTGTATAGCAAGGTAGGATGGGCGTTTGGACTAATGGCAGCGTAGTATTTTACCTGGCCAATTTTGTATTTCCAGTTGCCGCTTAAAGCAATGGTCCGATTCTCACATTGCATTTTCAAAGATTCCGGATCGCCGTAGATGCCACCCATGCTGCCGACATCTTCTACCTGGACAGTGATAACATTCTTTCCTGGCTTCAATAATCCGGGAGGAATGGAATAAACCCTTGATCGTTCAGCAATCAGTTTATTGCTCCCGATGAGTGTTCCGTTAACGAAGGTATTATCGGAGTCGTTTATTTTGGCCAGGCTCAGGGTAGCAGTTTTACCGGCATCTGCGGGAGAAATCTCTACCTCTTTGCGAAACCAGATGATCCCGTCGATCCCTTTTAACCCGTTTAGCTCGATATACCCGGGTAGCTTCATTTCCTTCCAGTCAGAATCATCCAGGTCTGGCGCCGCCCATGCCGGCTGGTCTCCCTTCATCCCCAGGTCAACTCTTGAAGTAACACCTACCCTTGTTTTAGTCTCCTCTTCGATTTTACGGGCCTCCTCTTCCAGGTCAATTTTTTTCAATTGTGCCATCTGACTGACAAAATCCGGGTTCATCGACATGGTCTCACTGCTGATCCAGGTCTCGGCGATTGTACCACCCCAGGAAGAGTTTATCAGTCCGACCGGCACCTTGAGTTTTTCATAAAGTGCTCGTCCAAAGAAATATCCGACAGCCGAAAAGCGGGGAGAGGAAACAGGGGAACAGGGCAGCCATTCTCCTTCCTCCAGTTGATCCTGCGGAGATTGCGAGATTCTTTTTTTGACCGAAAAGAGTCGTATCTGCGGATAATCAGAGGCTGCAACCTCTGCATCCCCGTTATTACTGTTGACCATGTAAAATTCCATATTGGATTGTCCGGAACAGACCCATACTTCTCCGATCATGACATTTTCAAATGTGAGCAGGTTTTTACCTTTCACTGTCATTTTGTAAGGACCGCCGTATTTCATGACCGGCAATTTTGCGAGCCATTTTCCCTCCTTGCTCGTTTTTGCCGAGACAGCAGTTTTTCCGATCGTAACCGTCACTTTCTCCCCCGGTGCAGCCCATCCCCAAACAGGGATTTCAATCCCTTGCTGTAAAACCATGTTGGTGCTGAATATTGGAGGAAGTTTTACCTGCGCTGCAAGGCTGCCGGAAAAGAGCAGCAGTATCAATGTTACCCATTTTTTTGTGGTTGTACTCACTGTGTTGGATTTAAGGATATAAATTGGTTGGTTACTTATTAAAACATCCGGGGAATCCCCAGTTGAGTTTTCCCAGAGGAATGCAATTTAATTTTTTCGTTGGCAATCGGCTTTTCACTGAGAACTGACCATGACCGTACTTCCTGTCCATCAGGAAGTACCATGATTATTTCGCCGGTTTTGGTTTTGATTTCCGTAATGTCAGCGTTGATTATTTCGCTCTTTTTTCTCAGGTTTGATTGCAAGACTGCCTTCTTCCAGGGCATTTCCAGTCTGACCGGATTCCCGTATAAACTCTTAATGCCTATCCACTGAACCTTGCCTGAAACGATTTCAGAAGAGACAATAAACCCGCCTTCCGCATGAAGTGTGAACCGGCCTGTTTTATTGGCAGGGAAAGCCGGGAAAACCCTCACGATGCCCTCATAACTCTGGAGCAATGATTCATTCATGGCAGTTGCCAGAACCGACATGGACTCCATTGACATATGCCTGAACGGCCATACCGGCAAGGGAACTTTTTCCGCATCCGGCGAACCGATTACACTGACGCTGTTGGTCCTGAAAAACCATTCTGCATCCTTTTTCATCTCCTCAGTGCCTGCAATATGGCCCCATCCGTTGCAGTAGATCTGCCATCTTTCAGGAAAGTGTTCAAGGTCAATGGCCAGTTGGCTGGCCAGCCCCAACCGTGCCATCACTATGGGAACCGGATCCCAGCCCATGCACTCGGTTCCATATAACAGTGTTGTGGCTGTCATCACATTGAACAGGTGACTATCCTTGCTGGCAAGTCCGATCATCCCGGAAGGGAAAACCGGAGACCAGGGAACTGCGGGGAATATTCCGTCCAGTACTCTTAATTCACTCTTCTTGGGTAGGGTCGGGTCATCCTTCAGCAAATAGGCATATTCAGGATCATCGGTTTTGTAATAGGTCGTCAGCCACCTTTTTTCTTTGACTCCCCAACCGGCCGCCACAATTTCATCAGTCTTGACAGGATGACCTTTAAAAATGCCCAGGTTAATCCTGTTTTCAGTGACGGCTTTTACAATCACTCCTTCACCTGCCTTCACTACAGGAACAGGGGCCATATTGTCAAGCAGTTCTTTCCATTTTTTGGCTTCAGGGGTATCCATACCCGCTGCTTTCATCGCTTCCAGGAGTGTTGTAAAGATGGTCCGGGCAGCCACCAGCTCCGTGAGGCCATCCTCCAGTTTGATCCATCCTTCATACCCGGTACTTTCCCTGGCATGGTACAAGCCATCCTTCCCCTTTTCAAAGCGTGATTCGATAAACCGGGCTGCTTCTGTCATGAAAGGGAGGACTTTTTCCTTTAAGTACTTTTTATCAGAGGTAAATTGGTACTGCCGCCAGAATTCCATCGCAATTTCCGCAACGGGAGTGTGATTATCCTTTACATCGGCGTCAATCCTGTTGTAACCGTTCCTGTTCGTGACATCAGAAATAAAAGCCCCGTCGGCATGATAAAATTCCCTGGCATCTTTTTTTGCATGCCGAAGCGAATAAAACCGGAAATCCAGGTAGGGGGCTACCAATTCGTGGAAACCTGCAGCATTAAGCGGCCAGTACAACTGTTGCTGGTTCCAGTGAAAATAGAAATTCCATTGCTGCACATCATTGCTCCAGCCCCATAAGCCGTTGTTGAACCTGCCCGGATATTTTCCCCCCTGTGAGGCATGGGCATAATACATGGTGAGATACCAGAGATTGTTCAGGTAATCATCTCCATAATCCATGAAGGAGCGGTTCCAGACGGACCTCCACGCTTCTTCATGGGAACTCCGGTATGATTCAGTCCCCTTAACGGAAGACAGCCTGTTTTTAACCTCAGAAACAGGATCACCAGCAACGGGAGAGGTAACTGAGAAAGCCAGCTGAACGTTCTTTTCCCGGTTACCGCTCAACTGTATCGAAGCGCAACGGGAATGTTCGCGTGAATAGTCCACGGTTAATCCGTTGCTCTGTATCACTCGTCCTCCTGCGGCAAATTTGCCTCCCGACAATTCCTGGGTAATATAAGCACCCTGATCGTCGGCAACGGCTTCGGTGCCCTGCAGGCCAATGGACGCATCCCTTCTCATACGCGTGTACCACATGGAGAAAGTTCTGGACCCAAAACGTTCAACTGATATTTGAAGGGGCACATTTTCATTCAGGGAATTCTTCAGGTCGCAAAAAAGAATTCCGGAGCTGTGGTCTAAGAATGCCTTCAGGTTCACTTCCCCAAAAGGACTTGTCCCGGATAAGCTTAGTGAGGCATCGGCAAGATTAAGACGTGCCTGGAAATCAGAAAGATACAGCGTATTAAAGACGGGAAATCCGAAATCGATGACAATACGGCAGGCATGTCGCTGGGTGGTGTAGTAGTCGTATTTTTCATTCCAGGTTTCAAATTTTTCAGACTTCGAATCATCCCACAGGTCGCACTTATTCAGTACGATAATTATTTTGGAACCCTCGCACCACACCAGGGCCGCCACATCGCCGTTGCCCAGGGGGATGCCTTGCATTGGATCTGCCGGTGGACTGAGGCATACGAGGTCATATTGCGAAACCCTTCCAGGCCAGGCAATATCCCAGGCAGAGGCTTTTGGGTCGTATGCTGACCGGATGATCTTTCCACCTGCAGGTTGCAGGGCAGAAACCTGCAATCCTCCCAGAAGGAAAATTGCGAACGTGATAGCAATTAGTATTATGGATCTGTTCCGTTTCATAATTGTGTATAAAAAATTTAGAGGGTCTTTCAGAAAACTTATTTACCGGATAATGGTTGGCAAAGTATGCTTTCTATATTCCCTCGTGCATCGCCATACGGACTTTCCACAAGATTCCCATCCAAAAATGGCAAACTAAAGATAAGAATTTCCTGTGTACCTGAGGCACCGTTAAAGAGACTGCACTTGCCGGTTTCATTTATAGCCTTAAACTTACCTCAAAGTAAACCGGTACGGAATCCTGTTCAGATGATTCAATAATCTCCGGAAGAAGCAGGTTTGTAGCCAGGAAATTCCAACCGCAATTTTTCTTTGATATTTGGGATTCAAAAAACCCGGGATAATTCCATTCAAGATCAATCTAAGGAATGTAAAAACGGAAAATTCTCCTGGCATCTTCCCTGGTAATTTTTAACAGTTTTGTCACAGCTTTGAGTCAGGTATTGTAACATTTCTGCCCTAAACTTGCAGTGAATCCGATTATCTGATTTAAATGTGATTTCAGTTAGCTTTAGTTTTTTTGTTGGCATTTTCTCGTAGATTTAGGTTAAAGAAACCCTTGGATGATTAAATATTGTTCAGGGGTTTTTGATTTGATCCGTTCCCAAGAACTCATTGATGGAAGCTTTTTCACATAGGCCATCAACCTGAAGCCCTATTACCAAATTGGAACTTTTGGTCTTGTAATGGTTGTTCCTGTTTTTTTAACCTCACATTCTTCATTAGCAATTCCTTGATCTTTCGAATAGCAGGGTTGAAAGTCTTTCAACAGTTTGATTGTCATGGATTTTGTCAAAACTATTTCAGGCTTTTTACTCGTTTGAGGTATATGGAGATTTTGATATACAACCAATTGTCAATTGTTGTTGCAAAAAAAGTCATTTCTAAAGTCTATTCAGCCCAGGCAACTCCCATTAATGATGCAACACAGATGTAACTAAATTGTATTCAATCGATAACAACTTTTTTCAAATATTTACCGGTCGTTTGAAAGGCAATAGTTAATAGTCATTTCAAATTGAATATTGCCTTATACTGTTGGATTATGAGGTTATGAAAACCTTATTTTATCATTGAGACCTGGCAATAAAATGAATTGTAACTTATTGAAAACCTATATGATAGTCAGAATTTTCTTTATTGTATTATTGTTACTATTCACAGTGGATACGGTAATCCCCAGTGAGTCAATTCCTGAACCTTTACAGGCCACTTCAATTCAACGTGATTTTAAAATTCTTACCTGGAATATTTACATGCTCCCTTTTTGTAATAAAATACACAAGAACACCAAAAGAGCAGAGGCGATAGCTCAGGAAATAGCCAGGTATAATTTCGACATAATAGTCTTTGAGGAAGCCTTCGATCATCAGTCCAGGAAAATTCTGAAGCAACAGCTGAAGGGTGTTTATCCCTTTAACTACGGCCCGGCAAATGATGTGAAATTTTCCTTCAAAACAAATAGTGGCATATGGATACTTAGTAAATTGCCTCTTCAGCAACTCGAAGAAATTGAATTTAAAAACAGATTTGGCGTTGATGCTTTTGCACGAAAAGGGGCTGTTCTGTTTGAGGGTGAATGGCAGGGCCAAACTTTTCAGCTTCTTGGAACCCATCTGCAGGCAAATAGTCCGGATAGTGTACGTAGTGGTCAGTGTCATGAGATTGCGGCCAAACTACTAGGGAAATATGCTAAGCCTGAAATTCCGCAAATCATTTGTGGTGATTTCAACATAGAGTTTGAGGATAAGCATAATTATCAGAATATGCTTTCATTTTTAGATGCTGAGGATGGTAATCTAAATGGTGATCCGCAGAGTTCATATGATGAAATAGACAATATGCTTGCACGAAAGCCGAATGGCAGGAAGAGTCTGATTGACTATATTCTGTTGCGCAATGCCAGGGGGATAAGGAATATTGAGCGACAGGTATTTGTTATGAGAGAAAAAGTAATGGGCAACTATTTAGACCTTTCTGACCATTATGGGATTGAAGCCTCAATTCAATTTGATATCCCCGGATCCTTAGCGCTATCCCAACAATAATATGGGAAAACAGAAAAGTCCTTTTTATGGCATTCGACCCCTCTAAAAAACGGGGACTTTATGCAATACTGTAGTATCCGTCATGAATCTCAGCCATTTCCCGGATTCTTTTTGAATTATAGACTTAAACCAGGCTTTCCTCGCAACAACCTGTCAGGCATTACCTGACTAGTCTAATAAAACAATTTTCTAAGGGCCATGATGGCATTACTGAATTTATAAGATAGCATAAGATGAGCTTAATTTTCGGAGGTTCTTACCAAAGGATAATCGTATGGTGATATTTCGGACGAACTGGAATGGACCATTGTGGTATTATCGATTCTGAACTCTGATTTAAATTGTTCTTTAAAGGGCAAAGGGTAGAAAGTGAATCATTAAGACTGTTTGAATAATTTGTTAGAAAGGAGGATGTAAATGATTGTAGTAATTAATGTTGAACATGCATTGGATTGTAACTTAACTTCTGAAATTGAGGAGGATCTGGAGAACGGAATAATCTACAAAGTAAAAACCTCAAGTCGCAATTTAGTAACTCTTCATTCCAAGGAAGATTTTGGGAAGTTCATAAATGACTGGAGTATTGAGTAAGTGATGAATAGTTGGCAAAAAGGTGGCTCAATTAAGTTTCCTGCGGATTAACGGAATATATACTTCATTGCCCGATGACAGGGTATGATATCTGACGTGTGATGCCTGGATCCGGGAATAATCCCAGGGACATTTAAATATAAAATAGAAGATCAGTTATATGCCTGCAACCGGTGAATCCCCATCTCATTTCCAGCCCCTGAAAATGTGGCCAAAATTCATAATTATAGGAGAGGAACTGCCCCACAACCAAGAGCAATTGTATTTGTTGAAATACATTGAACAACAATTAGTTAACCCATTTTTATTATCAGGGTTGCAAATATGTTGCCAACATTGTCACATTTATCGATTGCTTTTTCCATGGAGGATATAATATCTCTTTTTTTGATCAGGTCGATGGCATTGGTTTCCTGTTCAAAAAGTCTGTAAAGATATTCCTGATAAATATCATCAACCTGGTTTTCCAATTCACCAATTTTTTCATTACACTGTATGTGTTTCTTAAAGTCACTTGCTTTACGGACACTCCTTAAAACAATCTGAATCTCTTTGCTGGCCGAGTGGAGGCGGTCTGCAATCCAAATAAATTCTTCCGGAAGGTTTGATAACTTATAATAATTAATCTTGGTGGATGCGGAAAGAATGTAATCCACTATGTCATCCATTTCTTTGATCAGGTCATGGATATCCTCCCTGTCGAATGGAGTAATCATGGCCCCATCAAATTCATAGAGTAATTTTCTGGTGATTTCATTCCCGGTTTGTTCAGCATATTTGATCTGTTGGATGTAATCCAGCCTCCGGGTTGCCTCATGTTCCCTGACCATTTTGATCAGCAATTCAGAGGCTAAAACGAGATTGTCAGCCGCATTGGTTAACAGGGGAAAAAATTTGCGGTCTTCAGGGAGGAAGAAACCAATAACTTCTTTGAGCATCATTGTAGACAGTGTTTTCCTGAGGCAAAGAGCTCAGATAAGTTTCTAAAAATTTCAGGGGTTAACAGTTAAACATGTTCAATTCAAGGGCAAAAAAAACTATGAAATTGAT
>CAZDLO010000096.1:4904-13714 GCA_964506325.1 uncultured Tangfeifania sp. | reverse complement strand
TTGCCCCCAGTGCCATGATCACTGTTGGGGTACCTGTAAAATAGAGGTGATGGAAGGTGCCCAGGATTCCCCCTGACAGGAATACTACGGTTGAAAACAGAACAGCTGTTGTTGCCGTAGCAGCCTTTATGATCTGCATTCTGACGAACAGAAAAGCTGTTACAACAGCTGCGAATACCTCAAAGAAACCTTCTACCCATAGGTGTACCACCCACCAGCGCCAGTATTCTGCCACAGCCAGATTTGTCTGTCTTCCCCACATGAGTCCGGCTCCGTAAAATGCGGCGATGGCTACGCTCGAGATTAAGAAAAGTACCAGAAGGTTTCTGCTCTCTGATTTGACTTTTAGGGCCGGCCAGATCGCCCTTCCCATTAAAAACAACCAGATAAACAGTCCTAAAAACAAAAATATCTGCCAGAAGCGTCCGAGGTCAACATATTCGTATCCCTGGTGGCCGAACCAAAAATTACTGACAAGTCCAAGTTTTTGCATTATTCCCATCCATTGGCCGATCAATGAGCCAACCACAATAACCAACAGTGCCAGGAAAAGGACATTTACACCTAACTTCTGAAATCTGGGTTCGATTCCGGAAATGGCGGGTGCATAGTAGAGACCAGTTGCCAGCCATGAGGTGGCGATCCAGAATATCGCAATCTGGATATGCCATGTTCTGGAAACGGCATAGGGCAGCCACTGTGCAAGTGGAAATCCGAAAAATCCCTGGCCTTCCACAGTATAGTGGGCTGTTATTACCCCCATTATTACCTGGACCAGCAACAATGCTGAAACAATCCAAAAATATTTCACGGTGGCTTTCTGAGATGGAGTCTGCTTGTAATCGGCCAGTGGGAATTTGGCAGGAATCTCATCTGAACTTTCGTTTCTTCTGCGGGCATAATAGAAAACCATCATGCCAATTCCTGCCAGCAGCATTATGACACTGAATCCTGTCCACAAAATCAGGGCGCCTGTCGGGCGATTGCCTACCAGCTCTTCGGAGGGCCAGTTGTTGGTATAGGAAATATCTTCTCCGACACGTTGTGTGACGCATGCCCAGGAAGTCCAGAAGAAAAAGGCGTTCAGCAATTTAACCCTTTCAGGTGATTTTAGTGCGTTGTCAGGAATACTGTAGGCATCCCTGAGTTTGGCAAGGGCAGGATCGTTGGTGAACAATCCCCCATAAAATTTACCATTGTCTGCAATGGCTTCTGCCCTGTCTACAGAGACAGTCAGCGTTTTGCTTTGCGGATCATAGGAATTTTTCCTGAGATCGCGCTGCAGCGTTACCTTCAGGGCGGCTTTGTTCTCATCTGTTTGCTCGTCGTACGATTTTCCTGTTGTCCGAATGGCAAGCCTGTTCAAGATGTACACCGCTTCTTTATGGAGCCAGTCAGCACTCCAGTCCGGTGCCTGGTAAGCACCATGTCCCCATATGGTTCCGGATTCCTGTCCTCCCATGGATTGCCAGACATTCTGTCCGTCTTTGATATCCTGCCCGGTAAAAAGCAATTGTCCATCGGGTGTTACTACCTTGTCAGGAATGGGAGGTGCCTGCCGGTAAATTTCAATTCCATAGTAGATCAAAACAGCGAAGGAGATGGTCATGACGGCAATAAAGGCCAGCCATAGTTTTTTTGGAGTCATACTGTCAGTTTTTTGGTAAAATAAAAATGTTAATTTGATTTAATATATTGATTGGCAATTGTTTGTATTCGGTTAATAAACTCTTGCGAGGAGGTGCTGCTTCCATCGCCAGCATCAATTTCTGCAAATACCCCCAGGAGGGACTGGTTTTCTTCTGCAGTCAAAATGTTATCGGCCATTCTGAAAAGGATATTGTCCTCTTTGCCTATATGGTTGGTCAGCAGTTCGGCATAGCCGTTCATGTTTGTATATACCCTGCTGAGAGCACCCGGAATTCCGTTTTTAAGCTGGCCGATGTTTTCGGCAATGCCCCTGACAAATTTCCTGCCTTCTTCATGTTCCGTCAGCATAACACCAACGGGTCCCTGTTGCATTGAAAATCCTTTTTCAGCCATGAGAGGGAAAAGCAGATTTTCCTCTTTGGCATGATGAAGCCCGTCTGCAAATTTTTGTATCAGTTGTACTATTTCTTCCAGATGTGCCGTATCGGCCTCCGGAAGCCTTGCTATTTCGACCATAACCGCTATGAGCCTGAGGATATGAACGTGGTCGTTCTCTAAATTCCGGGTGGCTTTATCCATGTTTTATAGATTTATAGTATCGGATTGTCCTGATTTATTCACGGCAAATATATAAAAAATACAATAAAAGACAAAAAGGTCCTTTAATATTGTGAATTGATGCGGATTTTTTTACTTTTGACTCACGAAATCATTGAAACCTGCCAGTTGTGTTTAAAAAGGAGACAGAATATGCGTTGAGGGGCATGGTGTACATTCAGCTTCAGAACCTGAAAGATCACCGTCCCGGTGTTGCCGAAATTGCACAGGAGATTGAAGCACCATTTTTTTATACTGCCAAGATTTTTCAGAGACTGGTCAAAATTGGGTTTGTCAGGTCACTGAAAGGAAAGGGAGGTGGTTTTTTCCTTGATCAGGCGAAGAAGGATCTTCCGTTAAAAGAGCTGATAATAGCGATAGAAGGGGAGGAGCTGTTTGTCGGATGTGGTTTTGGATTGAAGAATTGCGACGAGAAAAATCCATGTCCTCTTCACTTCAGGTACGCCACCATACGGGATGAGATCAACCGGCTGGTTTCATCCGAGACGATCCAGTCTCTTGCCCAGCAATCCTTTGACAAGCAATTCTCGTTTAACTCATTGCGGGAAACGGAGAAATAATTTAGCCTAGTCTGCGACTTTTCAGCCTGAGGCTGTTGCTGACAACTGATACGGAACTCATGGCCATTGCAGCCCCTGCAATCATGGGGTTCAGCATATAACCCCATATTGGATAAAGGATTCCTGCAGCTATGGGAATGGTGATAAGGTTGTAGATAAATGCCCAGAACAGGTTTTGACGGATGGCCTTAACTGTCAGTTTAGACAACCGGATGGCTTTTGAGATGACAAGGAGGTCAGACGATATGATTGTCATCCTGGCTACATCCATGGCAATATCAGAGCCTTTGCCCATTGCAATGCTGACATCGGCCTGTGCTAGTGCTTGCGAGTCATTGATTCCATCACCCACCATGGCGACTATCTTACCTTCCTGCTGAAGCATTCTGACAAATTCGGCTTTTTCAGAAGGTAACACTGAAGCTTTGAAGCTTGTTATGCCGACTCTGGCAGCTACGGCCGCTGCGGTGTGAGTGTTGTCGCCGGTCAGCATATGCACTTCAATACCAAGATTCTGCAAGTCAGATATAGCCCTGGCGGAACTATCCTTGATTTTATCCGCAATAGCTATAACCGCGATGAGTTCTGAGTCCACCGCGAAATAGATGACAGAATAAGCCCTGTTTTCCCACTCAAGTATTATTTCCCCGGAGTTTTCAGGTATTTCGGTCAGTTTTTCTCCGATAAACTTACTGTTGCCAACCAGGAGCTCCTTTCCTTTGTACGTTGCCTGAACCCCTTTCCCGGTATGGCTCTCAAAACTGTCAAATGCGATCCTGGTATTTTCCTGTAGGTCGAGGTACCTCACTATGGCATCCGCTGACGGATGCCCGGACAACGATTCGATGGAATAAAGCAGATCCCTATACCCGGACTGCCTGGCTTCCGGAACATACCATTCAATTGCCGTTACCTCCGGTTTGCCTTCACTGATTGTTCCGGTCTTGTCCAGAACGATGGCAGTGATCCGGTGTGCCTGTTCCAGGCTTTCAGCATCTTTTATCAGGATGCCATTTTCCGCACCTTTTCCTATTCCGACCATTATTGCGGTGGGGGTAGCTAGTCCGAGGGCACAGGGACAAGCGATCACCAGTACCGATACCATGGCAAGAAGTGCGTGGGTAAGGGTATTTTCTGTGCCAAAATACATCCATATCGCAAAAGTCAGAAGTGAAGTAACCATGACAGCAGGAACGAAAATACCGGCAATTTTGTCAACCATTTTTTGAACAGGAGGCTTGCTGCCCTGTGCTTCCTGCACCATTTTTATGATCTGTGCCAGGATGGTTTCACCCCCTACTTTCCGGGCAACCAAAACAAAGCTCCCCCGCTGGTTTAAGGTTCCGGCATAGATGGTTTCGCCGGCAATTTTTTCAACAGGCAGTGACTCACCGGTTATTGTGCTTTCGTCCACAAGTGATGAGCCGGAGATTACACTGCCATCTACCGGAATTTTGTCTCCGGGTTTTACCAGGAGATGGTCACCCATTTTAACCTGGTAGATGGGTATCTCAGTTTCACTTCCATCCGTATTCAGGAGCATCACCGTTTTGGGCTGAAGACCCATTAATTTTTTTATGGCAGAAGATGTATTGGATTTTGCACCCTCTTCAAGAACTTTTCCGAGCAGGATAAATGCGATAACAACAGCCGAAGCCTCGAAATAAACCGGAGGGTGAATGCCCTGGTTGTGCCAGGCAGATGGAAAGACAGTGTTAAATGTGCTGAAAATATAAGATATCCCGGTACTCAAAGCTACGAGGGTATCCATATTTGCCGACCCATGCCTGGCCTGGTTGAATGCATTGACAAAAAAACTGCGGCCAAACCAGCAGACCACCGGGGTTGCAAGTGCCAGCATGATCCAGTTGGCATAGGGGAGTTCCATCATGAACATGCCTATTACCACGACCGGAAGGGCCAGGAGTGATGCTCCTGCTGTGTTTATTACGAGTTGCCTGTAATGGGATTTTTTGATCTCTTCCTGCCTATTCTCTCCTTCAATTTCAATCAATAAGTCATAACCAATACTTTGAACGGCAGATTTCAGATCTTCCGGATTTGTGACGCTTCCCTCAAACTCTACCTGTGCTGAGGAATTGGCATAATTGACAACTGCATTGACAACTCCCTTGTGCGCCTTAAGCTCATTCTCGACGTGGATGGCGCAGGAAGCACAACCTAAACCGGTAACAGGGAAGCTTTTTTTGATGGAAGCGGACATACCTTAAATTTTGTCAAAGATAAGGAAGAATGGACTATGTCCCGACTTTTCGACTATCCGACTTTACGAGCGGGGGAGGGGGAGACTTTTTGGCTTTACGACTATCCGACAGTAGGAGCGGGAGAAGGGGAGACTTTTTGACTATATGCGTGAAAGGAGCAACAACAACCGTTTTGAAATGGGTCGTTGTTGCTCCGGGGATGATACTAATTCAGTTGTACCAGGTTAAACGAGAGTGGGGTTGGAGAGGCCAGGTTGTCGTTAACGGGACACCTGTTTTTAATGGTATTGATCCATAATTCTGTCAGCTCCGGTGAGGCGTCAGTTTCAGGAGTGAAATTTACCTCGATATGTTTAAACCCGGCTCTTTCATCGTCAGATTGTCCGAACAATCGTGCCGGATTAATATTACCGCTGACCCCGATTGTCAGTTTCTCCACCTTAATGCCCAGCTCGCGGGCTGTCAGGTGAGCCACCACATTAAGGCATCCTGCATAGCCGGCCAACAGAAATTCTACCGGATTTGCCCCGAGATCCTCGCCGCCTAAGGCAGGCGGTTCATCTATGACAAGTGTAAATTGTCTTGCACTTGCATTAAAACGTGCTGCTGTTTGTGCTTCTCCTTCAATTTTAAAAATTAAATCTGCCATGGTTCTTTTTTTATGGGTTGTTTTGGTAAAAAAAAAGCCCCTCACTTTGTGTGAAGGGCTATATTGCTGTTTAAATCTTTCAAATTAAAACTGACAATACACAGGCCTGCCCTTCGTGTGCCGGAACGGCATACAAGTGCACATACACATGCAAAGGGGACTGTTTGAGTTTGTCAGAAGCATTTTTGTCGGTTGAATATATTTTTACAATCGTAAGTCACAAACCTAATAAATTGAATTTATTTTTAATTAGTCTAATTATAGTTATGTCTATTGTTAACGAAGACTTAACATATGAAATTAGCTGCCGGTGGGTTAGTGTGGTTACTATTTTTAACGTTCATATCTGCAGCATTCAGGCAACGTGTTGTATGTCAGGCTACTGGTTTTGTAGGATTCAGTATCATGCCCTGAGTCGGCAATTGCTTGCTGGATCTTGGATTTGGCTGTTTTTTTATCATTGAATGAGACACTCAGCATCCTGTTGGCGGAATTCCAGCCGGCAGAAACAACTCCTTCCAGGGATTTTGCAGCTTTTTCTATCCGCTCCTTGCACATTTCGCAGTTGCCGGAAACTTTGAACATAATTTCCACAATGTTTTCACCGGGTTCAGATGTGCCGGAAGAGGCCATTTCATGATTCATCATGCTTGGTTTGCCTTCAAGTTGTGCAGCAGCATCCACGCTGAATGTTCCTTCAGTTACAATCTCTTCTCCTTCCAGCAATCCGTCCGTAACAACATAACTGTTACCCACGAGAGGCCCCAGTCCTATTTCCCTGATTTTGAATACAGGTTCAGCTCCTTTCTGCCTCACGTAAACCAAAGAGCGTTTTCCGGTCCACAGGACTGAAGATCTTGGTATTACGAGCATATCGCTGTATTCTTCCAGTCTGGATTTCACAGTTCCTGTCGCAAACATTTCAGGTTTTATTTTACCGGAAGTGTTTTTCACTTCAACGCGAACTTTGGCCACACGCGTCACAGGGTCGATAACAGGGTCGATGAATGAAACTGTTCCTGACATATTTGTTCCGGGAAGTGCCTGGAACGTAAAATCAATTTTGTCCCCTTTGCTCAAAAAGGGAAGATCGCTTTCATAGGCATCAAACAATATCCAGACACGCGACAGGTCAGAAACTTCGAACAATACAGTACCCTGGTTTATATAGTCACCATTGTTTACCAGTCTGGCAGTGACAATGCCGCTGGCTGTCGAGAATATTTCCATCCCTGACTGGATTTTCCCTGTATTTTCAATCGAAGTGATTTGTTGTGATGTTAGTTTCCATTGAAGAAGCTTCTCTGTTGTTGCTGCATACAATGCCGGTTGGGTGGTTTTTGTCTTTGCCGTTTCTATCAGTTCTTGTTGAGCAGTGACCAGATCAGGGGAATACACCAGCGCCAGCGGTTGTCCTTTTCGTACCATCTCCCCGGTAAAGTTTACATACAGTTTTTCAATCCTGCCCGGGAAATAGGATACCTGGCTCTGCAACAGTCGTTCATCTGCCTGCGCTTTTCCATATAAACGCAATTCCCGCACCGGATTCTCCCGTGAGACTAAGGTTGTCCGGACATTGGCCAGCTGTGCTGCTTCTTTTGTCATGCTGATTGATTCCGGGTCTGCAGTAGCACCTCCCCGGGCCACCAGGATTAGATCCATGGCACAGATAGGACATTTACCGGGTTCATGCATTCTGATCTGGGGGTGCATGGCGCAGGTCCAGGTATTTTCTGCGGCTGTTTCTGTATTTTCTGCAATTGTATCATCATTGGCGGGAGAAGTATGAAACATGATCCAACCAAGGAGGATCCCTCCTAACAAGGCAACGATTACAATTATTATTTGCTTTTTCATTCGTATAAATCTGTATTAAATTATTGAATATCAGAATGTACTTATGGAACCCTCAATATTATTTCCATCCCATTTCGTGAACGATAGTTCATCAGGGTTTCACCCTCAGTATTTTGGTCAATTTTGTCAGCTTTCAGTCTATTTCAATATTTCCCAGTCTCCTCATCCAGGCAAGCGCAGTGTTGTAATCAGCAATGGCCTCCGTTTGCCTGTTGCTGTAGTCGAGCGTTTGCTGCCTTAGGCGCAGTACGTCAGTAAGGGAAGTGGATGAGGATGAGTAGCTTGTGAGTATTATTTCCAATGTTTTTGAAGCCAGTTGGTACTGTCCGGCATAAAGTTTCACCCGGCGATCTGCATCCTGGAAAGATTGTAATGCCTGGTAGTACTCGTTTTGCAGGGAATTAGCGGTTGCCTTGAGATTGTGGGAATTGGCAGTTTGGAGAAATCCTGCCTCTTCCCGCATTGCTTTGTACTTTTTACGGTAAACCGGCAAAGTTGCTGTTATCATTGGCATGACCATATCTTTCCCGTTCATTGGCTGGGCAGACATTTCCTTTTTATTGACAACAGAATAATTTAACCCTAAACCTATCATCGGAAATCCCATCCTGGTAACCATCTGCTTACGGGCTTCCAGGGATTGCTGCTCAAGTTGCAGCATGCCCAGCATGGGGTTTTTCTTCAGTATGCTATCAGAAACAGACTGGATAGTGGGATTCATCTTTTCCAGTTTCAGGGAATCTGGGAATGTGATCATTGCGGCTGACGGCCTGTCCAGGTAACTGTTAAACTGCGCACTCAGGGTTTTAATCTTGGTTTTCAGAAGATTAATGCCGTTCTGAACATCTCCGATTTCAATCTGGATTCTGTAAACATCCGAAAGCCCGGTTCCGTTAGGAGAAGAACCCATTGAATTGCCTGGCATGGAATTGGAAGCAGGGCTGGAAACGGATTCCTGCTGGCTGGGACTGCTGGCTGTCATATTGTTCATGCCAGGCCCACCCGGAGAGGAATTTTGAGACGCTCCCCGTGAAGCGGGTTTTCCGGATGTAACAGTGCCGCTGCCGGCAGGAGCTGAACTGAAGCGTACAATTGCCAATCGTTCCATCGTGTGCAGCAGCTCAATGTTTTTCTCGGAAATGCGGATACCCTGGCTAACCTTTGCCAGCTCATACCAGGTACGTTCAACATCAAAGAATACCTGTAATTTGGCATCCCGAAACGTTTCAAACCTGGCTTTCGCCATCAGGC
>CAZDLO010000096.1:0-4894 GCA_964506325.1 uncultured Tangfeifania sp. | reverse complement strand
GGCTCATCTCATCTTTTGCATTTTTCAGTACACCGAACCAGGGGAACATTTGCATCAGGCGAATATCCGCTACCTGGTTTCCCCCTGAAATCTCCATGGGACTGAGGAAAATGCCAAGACTAATTTCTGGATCGGGAAGGCTGCCGGCCTGGGGTACCTTTCTCAGGGCTGCCTCATATTCTGCGTACCGCTGCAGTACGACGGGATTGTTTTTTGCCGCAATTTCCAGGTAGCTGAGTAAGGAATCCTTCCGTTCCTCAGTATAACCTTCGACCCAACAGCAGAAGACAATCAACACGCATAGTGTGTTTTTCAATGCCTTATTTTTCATTATCGTCCTGTTTGTTAATTGATTGTGTTGTAGCATTATTTTGCCGTAATACCGCATTCTCACGCCATACGGATTGCAGAAGGGGTACAACATAAACTGTCATGACTTGTATGATCATTCCGCCAAAAGCCGGGATTGCCATCGGGATCATGATGTCAGATCCTTTGCCGCTGGAGGATAATACCGGTAAAAGGGCTATTACAGCCACCGCCGTTGTCATCATGGCAGGTCGCACTCTTTTGAGTCCTGCCGTAACAACTGCCTCACGGACGTCATGCACTGTAGACGGACGTTGCTGTTCGAATACCTGGTGGATATAGGTACCCATGATAACACCATCGTTGGTAGCAATGCCGAACAGAGCGATGAAGCCAACCCATACCGCCACACTCAGGTTAACGGGATGGACCTGAAACAAATCACGGAGGTTAATGCCGGCCACGGAAAAATTCAGAAACCAGTCCTGTCCGTACAGCCACAACATGATAAAGCCACCTGCAAAGGCCACGAATACGCCGGAAAAATGTATCATGGAGGCTGTTAAAGTCCGGAACTGGAAGAACAATAAGAGCAAAATCAGCAATAAACTGATGGGAATGACGAGGGAAAGCCTTTTGGTCGCCCTCACTTGTTGTTCGTAATTTCCTGCAAATTTGAAGGATACCCCAACTGGAAGTAAGAGCGATCCTTCCCTGATTTTCTGCTGCAGGATATTGTTGGCTTCTTCAACAACATCAACTTCTGCCTTGCCTTCATTTTTATCAAATATGACATATCCGTTCAGAAATGTATTTTCGCTCCTGATCATTTGCGCACCGCGGGTATAACCGATGTCTGCAATTTCTCCCAATGGAATTTGCACACCGTTCATAGAAGGGATCAGGATTCGTTTAAGGTCATCCGGATTATCCCTTAATTCCCTTGCGTACCTGACTCTGATGGGGTACCGTTCACGGCCTTCTACTGAGGTTGAAAGCAGCATTCCGCCAACAGCAGCAGAAAGCACCTCCTGTACATCGCTGACAGTCATGCCATACCTCGCCATGGCCTCACGGTTAAGTTTTATTTCAAGGTAGGGAGCCCCAACAGCACGGTCATAAAAAACGGATTGAGCTTTAACCGAGGGAACCTCTTTCAGTGCCTGTTCCAGCACCATTCCACCTTTTTCTATGGCATCGAGGTCAGGTCCGAAAACTTTGAGCCCCATTGGAGCACGCATTCCTGTCGAGAGCATAACCAGTCTGGCTTCAATGGGTTGCAGTTTTGGGGCAGAGGTCAATCCCGGAATGTTTGTCACTTTTACAATTTCTTTCCAGATATCATCCGGTCTCTTTATTTCCGGTCTCCACTGGCGGAAATATTCTCCATTGCCGACAGGTAACAGATCGCCAGCAGGAATCAGTCTGAACCCCTCTAGTTTCGGGTTGTACCTGCCTCCGTTTTTCAGGAGGTAATTTCCATCCCTGTCGACCTTGAATTGCATGCGTTGCCCATTCTCGTCAAGGATATACTCAGATCGGTAATTGACAGTATTTTCAAACATCTGGACAGGTGCAGGATCAAGTGCAGAATTGACGCGGCCCCATTTCCCCACGGCGATCTCAACTTCCGGAATCACCGAGAGCCTTTTGTCGAGGGTCTCGATGTACTTCAGGTTTTCGCCGATACTCGTATGCGGCATGCTTGTCGGCATCAGCAAAAATGAACCTTCATTGAGTGAAGGCATAAATTCTTTGCCAGTTCCGGGGAATAGTCTGACGGATGATTCCCAGGAAGCGGAATGCCTCAAAGTTTTCCATCCGATTTTTTCGGCACCGGAGGCTATGACCCCGAATGTTTTATCAAAACCCTGCCATACCAAAATACCCAGGAGCATCGTTGCAACTGGCAGTAAAAGGAATTTGAGCTTATTGGCCAGGGCCCACCGCATTATATCCTCATAGAACCGCACCATTAACATCAATGCACCAAGAATCAGGGCAATAAGGACTCCGACGAAGGCAAAGTTAACCAAGGAACTGTTGTGTGCTCCAAGGGGAAGCCACTCAACAGAGAGATACCAGGCAGCCACCAGGACCGTCACAGCAATATTGATCCTACCCGGTATTTCCCTTTTATCCCTGCTCCAACTGCCCTCTGCCAGATTGTTGATTCCAATGGCCACCAGTGCCAATGCAGGCCAGGATTGCCAGAAAAAAAGGAAGATTATTCCGGAACCGATTAAAATGCCGCTCCAGATTCTGCGAATTTTCCTAGTATCGATCCGGATGGAGAAGAAAATATAGGCGAGGGTTGGCAGTACTATTATCCCCAGGAGAAATGCCGATACCAGGGCAAATGTCTTGGTGAAGGCGAGGGGATGGAAAAGCTTGCCCTCTGCTGCCTGCATGGCAAAAACGGGAAGGAAACTTACAATTGTGGTAGCGATGGAAGTAACCACGGCAGCACGCACTTCTGTGGTTGCCCGGTAAATGACAGACAATAATTTTTTTCCCCTGGCGCCTTTGTTGTCAGGCATCTCCAGGTGGCGCAGGATGTTCTCCACATCCACGATCCCGATATCGACCATTACTCCAATGGCGATGGCAATACCTGAAAGGGCAACAATGTTGGCTTCCACTCCAAAAATCCGCATGAGGATGAAAGTCATCAATACCCCAATGGGTAAAAGTCCGGCAACAATCAATGACGCCCTCAGATTCATCACCAATACCAGAATGACAAGGATGCTGATAAGGATCTCATGCGATAGCGCAGACTCAAGAGTGCCAACAGTCTCCATGATCAAGCCGGTACGATCATAAAAAGGAACTATTGTAACTTTGGAAACAGAGCCGTCCGGCAAGGTTTTTTTTGGGAGACCGGCATCGATCTCCTTGATTTTTTCCTTGACATTGTTGATAACCTGCATGGGATTTGTTCCATAACGGGCTACAACAACGGCTCCAACTGCCTCTGCGCCTGATTTGTCGAGTCCACCTCTGCGGGTTGCCGGTCCAAAAGCAACATGAGCCACATCTTTTATGCGTACCGGAACATTGTTTCTTACAGTAACAACTGATAATTCAATATCCTCCAGGGTCTTAACGTAACCCAGTCCGCGTATGATGTACTCTACGTTGTTAAGCTCCATGGTTTCAGCCCCTATGTCAAGATTGCTTTTCCTGACAGCATTCATAATCTCCATGGCTGATACTTTGAATGCTTTCATGGCATCAGGATCCAGGTCGATTTGATATTCCCTGATAAAACCACCTGCCGAAGCGACTTCAGATACCCCTTCTGCTGAAGCAAGGCCATATTTCACATAAAAATCCTGGATTGACCGGAGCTCCTGGGGATCCCATCCGCCGTTGGGTGTTCCGGTTGAGGGGTCGCGTCCTTCCAGTGTATACCAAAATATTTGTCCCAGCGCAGTTGCATCAGGACCCAGTGCCGGTTGGACCCCCTGAGGCAATGTGCCGGCCGGCAGGGAATTAAGCTTCTCGAGTATACGCGAACGACCCCAGTAGAATTCGGTGTCGTCACTGAAGATAATGTAAATGAAAGACATCCCGAACATGGAAGTACTGCGGATAGTCTGCACTCCGGGAATTCCCAGGAGTGCACTGGTGAGTGGATAGGTAACCTGGTCCTGGATGTCCATGGGGGATCTCCCCATCCACTCTGTGGCAACAATCTGTTGATTTTCACCAATATCCGGTATCGCATCCACTGCAATCGGATCACGGGGCAGCAAGCCTGGCTGCCAGTTAAACGGCATCACTACCATCCCGGATACAACAAATGTGATCAGGAGGATAAATGTGATAAGCCTGTTTTCCAAGAAATATCGAACCAGCCGGTTGAACATAATAATAATTTGAAATTGAAGGAATAATGGGAAAGGATTTGGCAACAAGCCGAAAACAAGTATTTTCCGTATGGGGAAAATCCAAGTTAAATCACTGTCTTTCTGAAAAATACGATTTCAAATTACCTGTATTTGCAGCAGCCGGGCAAACTGTTGTAAGTTTTGTCTTCGGCTTTGAACTTCCCGGTATCATGACCTGAGAAAGCGATTTTTTTCTGAACATCTTCTAACTTGACCCTGGACGGGTTGTAAACAAGGGTCAGTTTCTTGGTGTCCTTGTTCCATTCTGCCTGGGATACGCCATCCGTTTTGGCAGCTGTTTCAATGCGCTCCTTGCACATCCCGCAATTGCCGGATACGATTATTACTTCTGTTTTTGATCCGGAGGGGGATGGTTTAGACTGGGAATAGGAATTTGTGAATACAAAAATGGCCATGGTGGCAAAAAGGAAGTATTTTAATGTTTTCATCTGTTTACAATTTATTTTTTTGTGAGTCCTGATGGAATACCAAAATATTCATATCGGTTGATTTGAACATTTTCCGGTGGGTATTTCATACGTAAATAACAGTATTAATTTGTTAAAAATCAGAACGTACGTATGGAACCCCCGGGGCAATTTACATGCTATTTTGTGAACGAAAGCGCATGAGGGTTTCATACGTAAATAACAGTATTAATTTGTTAAAAATCAGAACGTACGTATGGA
>CAZDLO010000095.1:0-13898 GCA_964506325.1 uncultured Tangfeifania sp. | reverse complement strand
ATGCTTTTTTTATAGGTAGTTATTCGCATTTTGTAATGAAATGTTCACTTTTTGTGCCAAAAAAACAAAAATTTAAAAAAATAGAAATATGTTTTGAAAACAGAAAAAATATTTCTTAACTTTCCATTGTATTTAACTTCTATTAACCAATATTAACGGACATGTCTAAAAAAATCATTGGAATTATTCTGATGAGCCTTTTTGTGCTGTTTTTCAACAGTGCAATGGCCCAGAATTCGATTACCGGGATGGTAACGGATGATACCGGTTCACCACTACCCGGTGCTAGTGTTGTTGTAAAAGGTACAACACAAGGCGTCATAACAGACGTCAATGGTAAATTTACCCTTTCAGTCCCTGCTAATTCAACATTAGTTATTTCCTTCATTGGGATGACAAATTCTGAGGTAGCAGTCGGTACAAACAAAACCATCAATGTTCAACTGAAAACTTCTACTGTAGGAGTCGAAGAGGTTGTTGTAACGGCGTTGGGTATTTCCAGGGTTAAGAAATCTCTTGGTTATTCTGTTGCAGAGGTTAAGGGTGATGCTTTGCAGATGGTGGCACAGGAAAACGTATTGAATTCGCTTGCCGGGAAAGTAGCTGGAGTTTCTATAAATTCTACTGGTGCTACCGGTTCTTCAGTAAGTATGGTTATACGTGGTGCATCATCTCTAACCAGCGATAATCAACCTCTGTTTGTTGTTGATGGGATTCCTATGAATAATACTCTTAACAACGTTTCGCAAATGGGTAGGGATAACAGGGCTGACTACGGTAACGCTATCTCCGACCTTAATCCTGAGGATTTTAAAAGTGTTTCAATTCTGAAAGGACCAAGTGCCGCTGCACTTTATGGTTCAAGAGCCGGTAACGGAGTGGTGTTGATCACAACAAAATCAGGAAGTAAGAAAAAAGGATTAGGAGTGACTATTTCCACAAATACGGTCATTGAACAACCTTATAAATATCTGCCGTTACATAGCTCGTTTGCCAATGGAATTTATCCCTATACTGAGAGCAACCGTCCTAATAACAATTTGCCTTTCATGCTTATCAATTCACAAGATGTTTCCTGGATGGGCCCTGAACTGGACAAAGGTACAAGGGCATATCATTGGCCATATTTTAATGCTGATGGTGTACTTACTGCACGACCTCTGGTCTCTTATCCAGACAACTATAAAAAATTCTTTCAAACAGGAATTACCACAAACAATAGTATTGCTGTATCTGATGCAACTGAAAAAATTGACTACAGGTTGTCTTTTACCAATATGTTGAATAAAGGTATAACTCCGAACAGCGATTTGAAAAAGAATTCTGTTTCATTAACCTCTACCTTCAAGCTTAATGAGAAAATTAAATTAACTACAAGTCTTAATTATACAAATTCAGGTTCAAAAAACCGTCCTGCAGGTAACAGGGGAGCAAATCCGATGCAGGCGGCGTATGAGATCAATCCTTCTATTGATTTTGCTTCATTGGAAGATTACTGGGAACCGGGGAAAGAGGGTTTAATGCAGAAAATGCCTTATCAACTTAAAATAAATCCTGATGGTACATATTCAAGGGCAGGTCAACGGAACAACCCATACTTTCTGGCTAATGAAATTAATAACAGTTTCCAGAGAGACAGGTTTTATGGCAATGCTGTTTTTGACTATCAGATTACTAAGGAGCTCTCATTTATGGCTCGCTACACCCACGATCAGTATAGTGAAATCCGCGAAACAAAAATGGCTCCAAGTTATAGCCAGGAACCTTATGGTTTTTATGGTATAGCAAATCTTATTAGAAAGGAGCAAAATGCTGATTTCCTTTTTGCTTATAATAAGCAAGTGAGTGATTTTAACTTGACTGCTTCTGCCGGGGGTAATAATATGTACACCTATGAATCAGATTTTCTTGCTAAATGTAAAGACGGCGGTTCCGGTTTAGTTATCCCGGGTATATATTCGTTAAGTAACATCACTTCAAGTAATCTACAGTATTCTTCATCATGGAACAAGAAATCAATTCGTAGTTTATATGCTTTAGCATCAATTGGCTATAAAGATATTGCCTATCTTGATCTGACTGCAAGAAACGACTGGTCAAGCACATTGCCTGAAGAAAACCGTTCTTATTTCTATCCATCGGCATCGTTAAGTGTTTTGCTTAATAATGTTATTGAGATGGGAGACAAGATTTCTCTTGCCAAGTTAAGAGCAGGTGTCGCTCAGGTTGGTAATGATACCGACCCATATAGATTAAAGCAGGTTATGGGTAATTATGGTGCCTGGGGTAACATAACCCGTCTTGGTAATTCAGGTACATTATTACTTCCCAACCTGAAACCGGAGATCAAAACTTCATTGGAATTTGGTGCTGATCTTGCTTTTTTTAAAAACCGTTTAAGATTCGAGGGAACTTATTATTCGTCTGAAAACAAAAACCAGATTCTTAGTATCGGACTTCCCCAATCATCTGGTTATTCAGGAAAATTAATTAATGCTGGTTTAATTTCAAGTACTGGTATTGAGCTATCACTTGGAGGTACTCCATTTTCTTCAAAAGACTTAACCTGGGATGCTAATTTTGTTTTCTCCAAAAACAGAACAATTATAGAAGAATTAGCGACGGGATTCAATTACTATACTTTATGGACTGATGCCAAAGGTGGCGCTGTTACCTGGGTAGGAGAAGAAATTGGCCAGTTAATTGATAAAAAATTGGTGCGTGTTGAAGACAAAACATCACCATATTACGGATGGCCTATTCTTGATTCGGAAGGATGGGATCAGAGTAGCAATACATGGGAAAAAGACGGGAAGAGAGTAGCACCTGTAATTGGCAACTTCAACCCTGACTTTACTTTAGGGATGCAAACGTCACTTAAATACAAAAAATGGACTGTTAGTGCAAGTTTTGACTGGAGAAAAGGAGGTCAGTTTGTTTCTCAGACAGAGCGCTACGGAGGATCTGACAGCCATCAGCAAAGGCTGATAGATATTGCTCTGAATCCGACTGGTATTGCTGATCTTCCGGCTTATCTTAAAGCAAATGCTGACAAATATTTGTTGGAAGGCGGAGACTTTTTTCCGGTTGTTGGAGGTAATACACTAGAGCGGGGTGGTTACCCATTCTCAGATGGTGGTATTACAACCAATAATGGTGCCTTTATGCCAGGTGTTATAGGCGATTATGATGCAAATGGGAAATTTATTGCTGTTAGGGAGAACTTAGGCGGTCCCGGCACAACTGTTTGGCCTTTTGCATACTGGTATGGATGGGAATATACCCGAGCAGCTACCTTTGATGCTGATTTTATTAAACTGAGGGAAATTTCAATATCCTACCAATTACCTTCATTTAAGTCCATTGGAATACAGAATGCTTCTTTATCAATTTACAGCCGTAATATAATTCTTTGGACAAAAGCCAAAATCGGTATTGATCCTGAATCTGCATTTCAGCCTGAGGCTAGTGCACAGGGAAGTGGTATTCAGTTCAAACAGGGAATTGAAAGGTATAACATAACTCCATGGACAATACCTATTGGATTTAAGCTAAATATAAGTTTCTAACTTTTTAAACAAAATAATTATGAAATTTATGAAAACACTTTATAATTTGTTTCTGATACTGATAATCCTGGTCTTTGCGTCGTGCGCAAAACTTACCGACTTGAATGTGAACCCGAATGGCATTGATCCTTCAGTTGCCAATCCAAACCTTATCGTCCCTACAGCTATTACTCTTACTGCACAACCTTATCTTAATGACAATTACAGGGGTAATGTTGCAGGTGTTATGCAGTATGTGCAATTTAGTGGTTGGAGTTCAGGAGTAAACAGATTTGATTGGATTTCTGAAGCTTCATGGGCTGGCCCTTATAACACCCTGAGAATTTTAAAACATCTTAATGAACGAGCTGTTGCAGATAAGATGGAATTTCAACAGGGACTGGCAATAGTTCTGAGAGCGTTCAACTTCGGCTATATTACCGATGGCTGGGGTGATGCACCTTATAGTAAAGCATTGAAAGGTGATATAGGGGGTCAGGAAGATCTGTTTCCTGTATTTGACGCTCAGGAAGATATCTATAAGGGAATTATCGAAGAACTTAAAACAGCCAATACTCTCCTGTCAAAAACAGAGAGTGAGTATAGCGGCATTAATAAAGATGTTGACTTAATATATGGTGGAAGTCCCTCGAAATGGAGAAAAATGGCCAACTCGTTAAGGTTGAGATACTATATGCGTGTTTCTGCCAAACTTCCTGATTATGCAAAAGCTGGGATTGAGGGGATTATATCAGATCCTGCAAAATATCCTATTTTTAGCTCAAGTGCGGATGATGCAACCATGGGATACGTTGGAGCTGCAAGCAGCGATTCATGGCCAGCGAATACCCTAAATGATCTTGATGCAACCAACACTATTTTCAGCAGGATTCAAATGTGTGCAGGATTAAGGGATGTCCTTTTAGATTATCAAGACCCAAGAATCGCTGTTTGGTTCAAAAAAGTCAATATCCCGATTAAAGTTTCCACTTTGTATCCTCAAAATGATGTCATTGTTGGCGGAATCAGATATTTACGTCCTGAATATATGGCTGCCAAACAATTTGTTGTGTACAACAAGAACACCTGGCCTGCTGATGTTAATGCTGGAAAAACACTGGTTGATACCCTGGAATACGTTGGTATTCCTACAGCCTCTCAATCAGGGGAAAATGTTTATAATCTTAATCCGAATACACAACAGGGTGGGTTTAATGATCATGTATCAGCTCTTGCAGATAAGTATAAAAGTCCTATCGGTCCAATGCTAAGAGCAAGACTGATATCTTATACTGAGATATGCTTTATTCTTGCTGAATCTGCAAAAAAAGGATGGAATGTGGGATCACAACAAACATGGTACGAGAAAGGAGTTAAAGCTTCTCTTGAATTATGGGGTGTTGGTACAAGCTATAATTCTTATATTGCTGTACCGGGTGTAGCATATAATGCCTCCCTTGACCAGATTATAATTCAGAAATGGATTGCTAACTGGAATATGGCTTTTGAATCGTGGTGCGACTGGAGGAGAACAGGACTACCTAAATTAAGTTTTGGAACCAGAGGAAGACGTTTACAAATGCCAATTAGATTCCGCTATGATGCTAATGACAAAAGCAGAAATGCAACTAATTACAATGCTGCGGCTGCTAAACTAGTTCCAACTGCTTTTACTTCTCTGGATGGTAATGATAGTGCATGGTCTAAAATGTGGTTATTGCAGGGATCGAATATCCCATATTAACATAAATTATTAATTCTTTTATCAAGAGAGGGAGGGCTAATCATATTTTACCTCCCTCTTTTATAATCTCAATACTGAGTGAGAAATGTTTTCTGTTTTTGAAAAAATTATTGTTTTACAATTGATAATTTTTAAAGAAGGATTTCTACCTGACTAAATTGGGTACATAATTGCAAATCAGATTATTTAGTTTTGAATAAGCCTGAAAGGATAAGAATTATTAAGCATAATTTTAGGTTGGCTTTAGAAAATCTTCTTTATAACCCGAAAAAAATCCAGCACCTCAAAGAATAAAAAGTGAATTAATATTGACTAACTATTCCGACAACAGACTATTAATAGAGAAATAATAACATCATGAACAAAAAAGATGTATTCCAGAAATTAAAAAATAAATTATTCCGGTCCCTACTTCTAATTCTCGTCCTCTTTTCATTCGGATTTTTTTCATCAGCCCAGACCAAGTCCCTTGCTGAAAGGTTGGGTTATAAACCGACAGATAAGTTGTTGATTGTCAATTGTGATGATGTAGGGATGATCTATGCTGCCAACATGGGTGCTATTGATGGAATGGAGAAGGGCCTAATCACTTCCGGCACTATCATGACACCTTGTCCCTGGTTTAGTCACATTGCCGATTACAGCAGAAAACACCCTGAGAAAGATTTTGGAGTGCACCTGACCCTCACTTCAGAGTGGAGACAATATCGATGGGGCTCAGTGGCACCTAAGGATAAGGTTAAAGGTTTATATGATCTTGATGGTTATTTATGGCGACAGGTTGAAGACGTACATGCCCACGCAACTCCGGAGGAAGCATTGATCGAAGGGCGTGCACAAATTCAGAAAGCACTCCAGGCAGGGATCCCGGTTACTCATATTGATTCACACATGGGTACATTTCAAGAGGATTCTGCTTTTTTAAAAGTGTATGTTCAGCTGGCTCAGGAGTTCTTTCTTCCACTGCGGATGGCCTCTCAAGCGACCATGGAGGTTCGCAATCATCCAAATCTTCGTGAAGAGCTTGCAAAGAAAGGTCTGGTCTTTACCGATTATTTTATTTCTCCTGTTAGTAAGGAGTACAAAGAGGTAAAACCATACTGGATAAACATTATCAAAAATTTGAAACCCGGAGTTACCGAATTATATATTCATGCTTCGAAGCGGAGCGAAGATATGAAGTCGATTTCCGGCTCAGCAGAAAAAAGAGTCCAGGAAGCCGAGTGCTTTACGATTGATCCCGATATAAAACAATTGATAAAAGACCAGGGAGTGATACTCATAGGTTATCGTCCGCTTTTAGAATTGCAAAGGAAAAGCAATCAACGGTAGAAGAAGAATTCTATATCCCATCTTTTTTATAAATAAGGATGATCTCTTCACTGGTCAGATCCAACCGGTTGGACAATAACCAAAAGGGTATTCCATTTTGGTCTAAAATTTGGATTAAGTAATCAGAATAAAATAATGTTGCATTAATTTGTTTATGTGCTATAATGTGTTTATATATCTCATTATGAAATATATAAACACTACAAACAGAGGAACTTGAAGCATTAGTGCTGAGCAGTAAAAACTCTAATAATCAAATCAGAAAACGAAGTCAATGCCTTCTTTTATCCAATCAAGGACGAACAATTATCGACCTGGCCAGCATTTTTGATGTTGACTGGACACGCCGGAGTAAAAAATCACCTTCCAACTGGAAATAACCACTGGATTTACCTCAAACTTCTTGGCCAAGTCAGAGAGTGTCATTTGTTCCTTTGCTGCTTCTAAAGCAATTTAGCCTTGAACTCCGGAGAGAATTTGCATCGGGTTTGTTTTGTCAAAACGGGTATTATAATTAAAAGAATTTTTACTAACACGTTGGCCCTATTTTTTGGGAGTATTATGATATTAACTTACTATTCAGACAACAGAGTATTAATCAACAAATAATAACATCATGAACAAAAAAGATATATTCCAGAAATTAAAAAATAAATTATTCCGGTCCCTACTTCTAATTCTCTTCCTCTTTTCATTCGGATTTTTTTCATCCGCCCAGACCAAGTCCCTTGCTGAAAGGTTGGGTTATAAACCGACAGATAAGTTGTTGATTGTCAATTGTGATGATGTAGGGATGATCTATGCTGCCAACATGGGTGCTATTGATGGAATGGAGAAGGGCCTAATCACTTCCGGCACTATCATGACACCTTGTCCCTGGTTTAGTCACATTGCCGATTACAGCAGAAAACACCCTGAGAAAGATTTTGGAGTGCACCTGACCCTCACTTCAGAGTGGAGAAATTATCGATGGGGCTCAGTGGTACCTAAGGATATGGTTAAAGGTCTATATGATCTTGATGGTTATTTATGGCGACAGGTTGAAGAGGTATATGCCCACGCAACTCCGGAGGAAGCATTGATCGAAGGGCGTGCACAGATTCAAAAAGCACTCCAGGCAGGAATCCCTGTTACTCATATTGATTCACACATGTTTACATTTCAAGTGGATTCTAATTTTCTAAAGGTGTATGTTCAGCTGGCTCAGGAGTTCTTTCTCCCCCTGCGGATGGCCTCTCAAGAGACCATGAAGGTTCGCAATCAGCCAAATCTTCGTGAAGAGCTTGCAAAGAAAGGTCTGGTCTTTACCGATTATTTTATTTCTCCTGTTAGTAAGGAGTACAAAGAGGTAAAACCATACTGGATAAACATTATCAAAAATTTGAAACCCGGAGTTACCGAATTATATATTCATGCTTCGAAGCGGAGCGAAGATATGAAGTCGATTTCCGGCTCAGCAGAAAAAAGAGTCCAGGAAGCCGAGTGCTTTACGATTGATCCCGATATAAAACAATTGATAAAAGACCAGGGAGTGATACTCATAGGTTATCGTCCGCTTTTAGAATTGCAAAGGAAAAGCAATCAACGGTAGAAGCTGAATTTAGTTTGGTCTTCATCAGATGTTTGATATCATCATCGCTTGTGAAAGATGAACAATTTTACTTAACATGGAAGTGTTGTCCCGATTAAAAAAGGATAGTCCGTCCAATGAAAGCTCCCGCAAAAAGAAAAAGTGATAGGATAAAATTCAAATTAGTCATTAAAAGTTATTACTGATGAAAAAAACAATACATTGGATTATTCCCATATACATAGCATTTTTATCTATATCCTGTACTACAAAAAATGATGTGCAGGTTAAACAGAAACATACGGATAATGCCTTTATTCAGGATTACAGTATAAAGTTCTTTACTAAAAACCAGTATCTTAAGTTATTCAAAGTAGTATCCGACAGAAATGGGGTAATACAAATTTTCTCGTCAGAAGGATTACAAAAACCATTTAGTGGTGAATTTCTTTATCCGGGTACAGTAGAATCAGATTTTTCATACCGCCCGATGGCAAATAAAAAGATAACAAGTATTGGTATTTACGATAATCAACTGGTTTATCTTGATAATGACGCAGTTTTGAGCAATGCCTGGGCCGGTAAATTATATTTAAAACACGGAATGCCCAGAGCTAAACTGTTTTGTGGTGGAAAAGATTTTACTTTCCTGGTAAGCGACTGTGAAACAATGAAATGTATTCAGGATTCATCAGTATTATGGGAAGGAAAACTCCCCGGAGCAAGTATTATTGATATCAGATACCAGAAAGACAATGACCTTTTCTGGATATTAACCGGCAATTCGTTAAGCACTTTTTCCATTCAAACAAAGAAGATTGAACAGATTTTTTCCGGTAATGATTTTACCAGTTTTGATTTAACTGCATATAACAACAAGGCAATAATCGGGACAACCAACGGATATATTGTGTTTGATCTCAAGTTAAAAAAAGAGTCAGGAGAAATCAATAGGAAACTACCCTGTACAGAAATTACAACTGTTAATGAAATCGATGGAAAAATGTGGTTCGGGTCAACTCTTGGTGCGTTCATGTTACGTGATGATGGAAAGTACAATTATTACAATGGCCTAAGGTGGTTGCCCGGGGATTCTGTTAAGAATATATCCATGGGACCAGAAAATTCTGTTTTAATTTTAACCAACAATGGGTTGGGACAGATATTTTTCAAAAAAATGACTCTCGAAGATAAAGCAATGTTTTTTGAAAAACAGGTAAGACAACGCCATATCAGGAATGGATTTAATGCTTCCCTGGGAGGCATGAAGGATGGCAATCTCTCTTCAGGGAGCTTAAGAGATTCAGACAATGATGGACTATGGACAGCTATGTACCTTGGCGGAGAGATCTTCAGGTATGCAGTCACTAAATCGGATGATGCTTTGCAAAACTGTATTGAATCACTTGATGCATTTGAGCGTCTATTTAGTATTACATCAATCCCCGGGTTTCCTGCGAGATCATTTGAACGAAGCGGGTATATCAATGTATTGGCAGATCCTGAAAGATGGCAGCATTCAACGGATCCGGGATGGGACTGGAAAGCTACCACCAGCAGTGATGAAGCCATAGGGCATATTTTTGCTTTGGGTGCTATGGCTGAATTAATTGATGTCGAATCCGTTCAGAAAAGAGCTATCCATCTGATTGATATCTTAATGAAGCATATTGTGGACAATGACATGTACCTGATTGATTATGACGGCAAACCAACTCAGTGGGGCAAATGGAATCCTGACTTTGTAAATAGTTGCCCAAGGAATGCTGGAGACAGGAAACTTAATTCTTCCAACTTAATAGGAATGCTTCAGACAGCTTACCATTTTACACATAAGGAAATATACAAGGAGAAGGCATTTGAACTGATGGACAAATTTGGTTATTTGGAGAACTTAATGGCTCCCATGAATGAAAGAGGTAAAGCACTATCTGATACTGGTAAATTGAGTGGCCCTTTTATCGGTTCCTGGAATCATTCTGATGATGAGATGTACTTTGTTGGTTATTGGGGTCTTTACCGCTATGCATTTAATGATACATTAAAGGAAAAATATAAGGATGCTATTATAGACCATTGGGAAATAGAAAGACCTGAAAAAGAGGGAGCCTGGAATATATTTACAGCAATGGTTACCAATACATTTGACCTTGATGAGGCAATATGGTATCTTCAGGAACATCCTCTGGATCTTATCAACTGGGATATTAAAAACAGCCACAGGAAAGATATTGAAAAAATAGAGCCAAATTTACGAAGACAAACTCTCAAGGAAGTTCTTCCCCCTGATGAAAGGCCGATTCAGAGGCATAATGCAAATATGTTCAATATTGACAAAAAAGGGGGCAATGGAAGTGGAGAGGAAAGTGCCGGCGATATCTGGTTATTGCCATATTGGATGGGGCGTTATTTAGGCATTATAGGTGAACCAATTAATAAATAATCATTGTTATCCGGTAAAACCTGGATTTAGGAATTAAAGTGGTGGCACCGGCAAAATTGGTTCTTCATCACATTTAGGGACGGTTATCTATCCTGGAATAGGATGATTTTCCTATGCAGCAGCTCAAAACCAGCCCTTCCATACATTTGACACTTGATGCTCTTTATCCGGTTTACATGTCCTTCCACGGTTCCGTTACTCTAAGGCAATCGTATTCCGTTTTCAACAGCTTTTATAGCTCTGGATAAACCAAGGGCATGATTTTTCAATATAAATGACAATGAACAATGATAAAGAATAATAGTTTTTTCATATATCTAGCTTTTTATAAAAAAGTATAAAGACTATTTAGGAGGTGGAGGTGCCTTGTTACTGAGTGTGCTTTGGACCAGTTGTGATTTTAGCCGAAGTTCAGTAGAAGCAGTACCGATTGTGTCCCTCTGTTCTTATGAAAAAATCACAGGCAAGTGGTTGGAAGTCTTTCAAATGTAACAAATCTTTAGGGGAATTGTTCATGAGAAGCAAAATTAATGTTTGATATAGAAAAGGGAACTTTCGCCCCCCTCTTACTGGATACGCCGGCTATCCAATCTAACCAAATATCCAGCCGGGTAAACTCATACCAGCAATAATAAGCACAAGAAACAAAAGCGATTCATTTCTTTTGAGGTTTTGAAAAAATGTTGATTTTACATTATTCAGCTTCTTTTTATTGCAATGCTTTTTGATTAATTCAAATAATAAGGTCATATTTGGAAAAAACGCCCAAGTTGACCACCTTCCGCCGTTTTTCGCGATCAACCCTTAATTATTTGAATTTTATTTACTTATATCCGGTACTAAAGGTTTAATTTACCCAGGCGTAGGCAGATTTTTACTCCGGTGTGTCCAATTAAATGATAAAAATATTTTGTATATGGTAGTTGGTATAATAACCATAGTGCCTAGTGAGTTGCAAATGAATAATTTATCGTGAATTCAGAAGATGAATTTAAAACTTAAAAAAAAGTAAATGAAAAATAGTCTAATAACATTAATAGGAAGACAATCAAAATCAATTAGAAGTCTCACAGGATTTGGGATAGGGAAATTGAAAGTGATTGTTTTATGTCTTGTTTTTTCATGCAGTCTTAGCTACGGCTCTGTTATGGAAAAATCGCTAATGAAAGCAGGAGTGGCCAAAGCTGTTATCACTAATAGAACCGCTGGTGTAATGGCTAATGGTAATACATCAAACGGAACGTTGCATGATATACATGCCCGGGCATTGGTCCTCAATGACGGTGTTAAACGTATGATTTTTGTGACCTATGATCTCAATTGCCTTGATGTGGGAACTCCTATATTGCGGAAACGTGTCAAGGATGAATTAGGCATAGACCCCGCACAATTAGTTCTATTGGCAACCCATAACCACAGTGCAACAATCCAGATTGATCCTGCTAATTTTGAATATGGCAAATGGCTTGCCGATCGCATATTCGACCTAATTAAGGAAGCAATTGATAACGAAAAAGGCCCGGTAACACTTAAATTTGGTTTTGGCAATGGATATTTTATACGAGATATCAGAAGAAGCGGCGGTAACGAACCTATTGATTATGAAATTCAGGCGTTAAAAGTAATGTTTAAAAACAAACCCATTGCAGTTCTTTTTAATCAGCCTACCCATCCGGCAATGGCTGAGGGTCCAAAGATAGAACCTGGTCATCCAGGATATGCCATGGATGAGATAGAACAAAATTATCCCGGTATTTTAGCTCTTTATGGTGATGCGTCCGGTGGTAACCAGATGCCTACGGGCTTAAATAGCATATATAATCTTGGCGAGGAAAAATCAAAAATGGTAGGACACTTACTGGCGCAGAGATTAATTGAAATCATGGAAGCGCCTATGGAAAATATCACCGGACCAATACAAACAAGATTGGAAAGGGTATCCCTTCCTTTGGCTGCGCCTATTTCCAAAGATTCAGCGTTGGTATTAGCCAAGAAATTTCCAAAAGACGTTGGTTTCGTTAGTTTTCCAAACGAGTATCGGGAAACAAACTGGGTGCGCATGCTGCTACGCTATTATGAAAAGAATATACCTTTCCCGAAAGGAACTGATGAAATGGTTTGCACGTATGATACTTACCTGATTAATAAATCAGATAAGGTGCTTTTAGAGAAATACGCATCCACCATTCATAGCGATTATCCGTGCATCTATGAAGAGGTAATTGTTTCATGCATCGGGAAGATGGCTTTTGTGGCCATGCAGGGTGAAGTATGCGCACCCATAGGCATGCGTATAAAAGATGCTTTTCGTACAACCATGCCCATAATGGTATTTGCCTATATGGGTGAACATAATCTGTATATACCAACACGTGAAATTGTCCGTCAAAATGTCTATCAGGCACAGACTATTCAAATTCAATATGGATCACCGGTAGGCTATGCCCCGGAAGTTGAAGATGTAATGGTGGATGCTGTCATTAAGATGACAAAATCGATAATGGAAGATAATCCCCAACAAAATAACGAAGGCACTGGAAAAGTATCCCTCTTAAAAATAGTTCACTGAAAATTATCTGGCTGATGAAGACCTAATCTTTCATCAACCAGTTTTTCCTATCAGTGCGAAGTGCAAATTTTTATATCAAAAGTAATAGTTACGACTTTTTAAATCAAACCGAATAAAATTTTAACTTTGAGTATCCTACACGTTAGCTCACTTTTAGTACTGATAAGTTATTATTTTATTACCAGCATTTATGAATAGAAGAAATTTTATTGATCAGCTTTCAATTGGTGTTGCAGGAATGAGTGTTGCAAGTTCTTGCACAGGAAGGGGAAACGGGAATGTAACAGAAAACAGTAGTCTGCAGAATTTACAGATCCCTGGCTACAGAGCAAAAATAAAATCTTCATTTACTACTGCAAATTTGAAGAGTGTCAATGATAAAGTAATATTAGCATTGATTGGTGCAGGTGGTTGGGGGACCGATTTGATACTATATGTCATTGAACTTAATAAAAACATTGAAATAAAGTATGTTTGCGACGTCGATGATACCAGGGGCGGTTTGGCTATTGCAGAGATAGGAAAGAAACAGGGATTTTTGCCAAAACGTGTAAGAGACATGCGAAAAGTTTTTGATGATAAAGATGTAGATGGTGTTATAATTGCAACGCCTCAACACTGGCATGGGCTTGCAAGTATTTGGGCGATGCAGGCCGGAAAAGATGTTTATGTCGAAAAATGCGTCTCCTTTA
>CAZDLO010000094.1:0-14398 GCA_964506325.1 uncultured Tangfeifania sp. | reverse complement strand
AGATGGCTGTTCACCTGCCGCTGGGCAATGCGGCAATTCTGGAAGCGCAACTTTTGATGCTCTCCTCACACAATCTTTTGAACCCTGCGAACGGTGCTCCTATCACGGTTCCTTCTCAGGACATGGTTCTTGGATTGTACTACATGACCAAACACCGCAAAGGTGCCAAGGGAGAAGGACTATCTTTCTATTCTCCCGAAGAGGCGATCATAGCCTACAATGAAGGGAAAGTTGACATGCATACCATTGTCAATTGCAAGGTTCTGGATTTGGACGAAAATGGTGAATCAAAGCTCGCTACCATTGAAACGACAGTTGGTCGTATTCTCTTTAATGAATATGTACCCAAGGAAGCCGGATACCTTAACAAACTGATGACCAAAAAGGCGTTGCGTGACATCATTGCCGATATTCTGAAAAGGACCGACAATGCTACCACTGCACAGTTTCTGGATGACATCAAAGATCTTGGATACAAGATGGCTTACCGCGGAGGACTATCCTTCAATCTGGACGATGTTATTATTCCGGAGGGTAAGACCGAAATGGTGGACGAAGGATATGCCGGTGTTGAAGAAATCTCGAACAACTACAACATGGGTTTCATTACCAACAACGAAAGGTACAACGGTGTGATCGATATCTGGACACACGTTAATGCCAAGTTGACACAGAGCGTGATGAAGACCATCAGTTCAGATAAGCAGGGATTCAACTCTATTTATATGATGTTGGATTCCGGAGCCCGTGGTTCCAAAGAGCAGATACGTCAGTTGTGCGGTATGCGCGGATTGATGGCAAAACCTCAGAAATCAGGATCTACAGGTTCACAAATTATTGAGAATCCTATTCTTGCTAACTTTAAAGAAGGGCTTTCGGTTTTGGAATACTTTATTTCAACACACGGTGCCCGTAAAGGTTTGGCGGATACGGCTCTGAAAACGGCTGATGCAGGTTACCTTACCCGTCGTCTTGTTGACGTTGCACAGGATGTGATAATCAACGAGCCTGATTGTGGTACACTCCGTGGCCTTATCGCATCAGCCCTAAAGAACAACGAAGAGGTTGTTGCTTCATTGTCTGAAAGAATCCTCGGTCGTACCACAGTTCACGATGTATACCATCCTATGACTGGAAAACTGATCGTCCATTCCGGAGAGCAGATTACAGAAGAGATTGCAGCCGTTATTGAAGATTCACCTATCGAAAGAGTAGAGATTCGTTCAGTGCTGACCTGTGAGGCGGAGAACGGTGTTTGTGCAAAATGTTACGGCCGTAACCTGGCTACCGGTAAAATGGTACAGATGGGTGAAGCTGTTGGTGTTATTGCAGCGCAGTCTATCGGTGAGCCTGGAACACAGCTTACACTTCGTACCTTCCACGTAGGGGGTATTGCCGGAAACGTTTCAACGCAATCTACCGTGATCGCACGTTACGATGGTATTGCCGAAATTGAGGAATTGCGTACGGTTGAGTGGGCAGATGAAAAGGGTGAAAAAGTGGATATAGTGGTCAGCCGTCTGGCTGAGCTCAAGATACTGGATAAGAATACAGGAATTCCGCTTTCAACCCATAGTATGCCCTATGGATCCAGGTTGTTTATCAAAAACGGATCGGAAATTAAAAAGGATTCAGTAGTTTGTGAATGGGATCCATACAATGGTGTTATCATTACTGAATTTGAAGGTAAGGTTTCATTCCAGGATTTTGCAGATGGGGTAACCTATCGTGAAGAGTCTGATGAACAAACCGGATACCGCGAGAAAGTAGTTATTGAAACCAGGGATAAAACCAAAAACCCGACTTTGCGGATTCTTGATGAGAATGGCGAAGACATCAGGTTGTACAACCTGCCGGTAGGTGGTCACATCAGCGTTGATGAAGGGCAGAAGGTTAAAGCCGGAGATGTTCTTGTGAAAATTCCGAGAGCATCCGGTAAAGCCGGTGATATCACGGGTGGTCTTCCAAGGGTTACAGAATTATTTGAGGCCCGGAATCCATCCAATCCTGCAGTAGTTTCTGAGATTGACGGTGAAGTATCACTGGGGAAAATCAAGCGTGGTAACCGTGAGATTACGATTACCTCACGTTCGGGTGAGCAAAAGAAATACCTGGTTCCATTATCCCGCCAGATTCTGGTGCAGGAGAATGACTATGTACGGGCAGGTATTCCATTGTCCGATGGTGCCACTACTCCTTCTGACATCCTGGCCATCAAGGGACCCACCAAAGTTCAGGAATATATTGTGAACGAGGTTCAGGATGTATACCGTATGCAGGGTGTTAAGATCAATGATAAGCACTTTGAGATAATCGTCCGCCAGATGATGCGCAAGGTTGAAATTGTTGATCAGGGCGACACCAGGTTCCTGGAAAAACAGATTGTCGACAAGAGTGATTTCAATGTTGAAAACGATTGGGTATTTGGCAAGAAAATTGTCACTGATCATGGTGATTCTGAAAACCTCAAAGCAGGACAGATTATTACCGCCCGTCGTTTAAGAGATGAAAATTCCATGCTCAAGCGTCGTGACAAGAAGGTTGTTGAAGCAAGGGACGCAGTTCCTGCAACATCCAGCCAGGTTCTCCAGGGAATTACCAGGGCCTCACTTCAGACCAAATCATGGATGTCTGCCGCTTCATTCCAGGAGACTACCAAAGTATTGAACGAAGCTGCAATTAATGGCAAGGTTGATTACCTGGAAGGATTGAAGGAGAACGTTATTTGCGGTCACCTGATTCCTGCCGGAACCGGAAATCCAATGTTCAGGAATATTGTGGTGGGTTCAAAAGATGAGTATGATCGACTGATCGACCACAAGAAGTATGAGACAGTTGAAGAAGAGGATTAACCTTGAAATACTCCGATATGCAGGACGATAATCAAAATCAGCTTAATATTGAACTGAGTGAGGAAGTTGCCCAGGGAACTTATTCCAATCTGGCGATTATCACGCATTCACCTTCAGAGTTTGTTGTGGATTTTGTGAGGGTGGTCCCGGGAGTGCCAAAAGCACAGGTCAAGTCCAGGATCATTTTAACTCCGGAACATGCAAAAAGATTGATAAAAGCACTTCAGGACAACATTCAGAAATATGAGTCCCTGTATGGAACTATACAGATTCAGGGTGGATATGAGCCAGTTTCTTCTGCACCCTTTGGCTCGCCAAAGGGTCAGGCATAGCCATCCTTCCATCATAAAAAAACTCCCCGGTGTCCGGGGAGTTTTTTTATGTCCAATTACCGGGGTTCAATGCCTCAATTGTGTGGCTGCTTCACAAATGACAGAAATTTTATTGGTGGATATGACATCAATGCCAGCCTGGATTGCGGCAGCATAGGAGCCGGAAGTCTGGTTTTCGCCGAATCCGTCAGAAAAAATTTTAACCCCCATTGAATGGGCTTTATCGATAAGCTCTTTGGAAAGTTCTTTCCAGCTAACATCCAATGCATAAGGTTGGTATGCTTCAATAATTCGGCCGAGGTCCTTACTGCTGCTCAATCCAGGCATCACTTTTGCTTTCGGAGCCCATGACCTTAACTGATTAATTTGAGACTTCGGATTATTTACATAAAAGACTGATCCCTCCAGAAGGCTGTATTTTTCCAGGCATTCAATCAGCACTTTTGCATTGATATCTTTGCAGTCGACGTAAAGGAAAGTTTTATGCGGACTTGTTTTGTTATGGTTGGAGACCATCAGGCAAACCTCCTCCAGTGTCGGAATTTTCTCTTCATGAAAAAATGGAGCGAACCATTCTCCTGCCGACAGTGCCCTGGCTTCATTGAGATTCAGGTTCTTCAACGGACCCTTGCCGTTGGTCGTTCGATCCAGATTCCCGTCGTGAAGGATCACTGACATACTGTCTTTGGTCTGCCTTACATCTATTTCGATGAAGTCGGCCTCGAGGTCAAGGGCGCATTGCATGGCGGAAAGGGTGTTCTCCGGGGCGAACTCGTTGGCAGCCCTGTGCGTAGCAACACCAACCGCAGTGGATTTACCGGCGTGTAAGCGTATCATGCCTGCCTTTGTTTGTGCATATTCGGGTATGGTCGCCAGGTATTCTGATAATTTCCTGTTCATGCCAGATTCAGGTGCACTGCCTGTTGCAGCGGCGGTTTGGGAAAGGAAGAATAAGAGCATAATGAATGTTGACAGAGCTTTCATGCAGTTGAAATTGAATTGTGAATTTTACAGGGGGAACCAAAAGCTTTTGGTAATCAGTTGTTGTACATCATTCTGAAATCACTTGGGGTCATGCTGGTTCCGGTTTTGAACTGCCTGTTGAAGTTTGATATGTTATTAAAACCGGATTCAATGCAAATTTGGGAAATAGGAATCCTGTTTTCAATAAGGAGTTTTTTTGCATGGCACACCCGCAGCTCATTGAGGAAAGTCATGAAAGTTTTTTTGGTGGTCTTTTTAAAATATTTGCAGAAGGCATGTGGTGTCATGTTGGCAATATTGGCTACATCTTCTATCTGAAGGGGATAATGGAAATTCTTTATCACATAATGGTGGACTTTTTGCAGCCTTACAAAAGATGGGCTATTGGCGTCCAGAAATGGTATGCCGGAGGTAAATTCCTCAGTCAGCAATGTCCTGGATTCTGATCTGGCCAATTCCGACAGAATCTCAAGCATGCGAATGATTCTTGAAGGACCCTGTATTTTGGTGAGTTCATCCATCATTTCGGGAACAGGACCATGGAATGCAGAAGGGAATACAAGTCCGGCCTTTGATTTTCTGAGGAGTTCCATGACAGGAATCATCTCCTGTAACCGGAAAAAATCTTTTCCGAGGAAATCCTCCGAAAAAATCACCACAACAGCTTTTGCCTGCATCTGGTCTGAATGGTCGTGAATGTCATCATTCTTCCAGTAATGGGGAATATTTGGCCCAACAAGTATTAGGTCACCGTCCTGGAAATTTTCAATGGTATCTCCAACAAACCGTTTCCCTTTGCTTTCAACAACATATTTCAGTTCATATTCAGGATGAAAATGATATTCTGAATGAAACCTAGGTAATATTAACCTTGTCGCTAAAAAGGATGAACCTTCGCTTAGCAATATTTTCTGGAAGGTGGCTTTCATATGTGGTATTTTATTGCTGTATATGCCTGCTTTGTTTGCATTACATTGACAAAATTATATTAATCTATGACAATAGGACATTCAATTGCAATAATATTAAATTTTAGATTTGTATCCTGCAGAGTTAAGAATGCAGAATTTGCATTGATCAATACTATCAGATGAAAAAAGTAGCAATTCTTGGGTTTGGATTCATGGGGATGACCCATGCTGAAAGCATTCTGAAGAATTCTGATTTGGATTTGGTGGCTATTGTAGATAAGAATCCTAAGGCGGTTGAAGAAAAATTATCTTCCGGTGCAGGCAACTTCGCTGTGGGTGAGATCAGGCAGGAAAAGATTGCGAAGATAAGGCAATACACCTCCCTTGATGATTGCCTTGAGTTTGAGGATCTGGATGCCGTTCATATATGCGTCCATACGGATCTTCATTATGAAATGACCAGGAAGGTACTTCTGCATGGAAAACATGTTTTCCTTGAAAAACCTTTCTGCCTTGATATGCAACAGGCAGATTCACTGATAAAACTGGCCAAAGAAAAAGACAGGATCTTGATGATAGGGCACGTTGTGCGCTTCATGCCTCCTTACCAGAAATTGAAGGAATTCATTGACAATGAAACTTTTGGGAAGCTCAAATTCCTTTCATTGACGAGGTTCTCCGGCGTTCCGGCATGGGGCGAATGGATGGAGCGTCGTTCCTCCTTCGGATCAACCGGGGGAGCCCTTTTTGATCTGATGATTCATGACATTGATTATGTGAATTATATTTTGGGACTTCCGGGTAGTATAAAATGCGACTATCTTCCCGGGTTACTCAGTGAACACGATTATATAAGCGCTTTGTGGAGCTATTTCAATCCCGATGTTAAAGTGAAAATTGAAGGTGGCAATGTATTTCATTCAGGTTTCCCGTTTCAGGCAGGGTATATGGCCCAGTTCGAAAAGGCCAGTATCCAATATTCCACGATGAAAGGTGATGTGATTCAGATTGCCACTGATATCAAACTCGAGGAGGTGCCGTCAGGATCTGCCGGTGATGGATTCTACAATGAAATTGCCTATTTCGCTCAATGTATTTGTCAAAACAGACCACCGGTTGAATGTATGCCTGAATCGTCTCTTCAGACCATTCAGCTGTGTTATGACCACTTGTAATTTTATTAGATTATTATAAATTACCAAATTGAAATGAAGGAAGATTTAGCAATAAACGGAGGGCCCAGGACAGTAGATCATGATTTTGCATGGCCGGTTTATGACGATACAGATATAAATGGAGTGGCAGAGATTGTCAGGAGCGGTAAATGGGGAAATCCTGATTGCGGTGGTGAAGTTGCAGAATTTGAGAACGCATTTGCTGCTTATTGCGGATCAAAATATGCACTGCTTTGTGTCAATGGCTCAGTGGCATTGCGGCTTGCGTTAATTGCCTGTGGCGTAAAACCGGGTGATGAGGTGATTGTGCCACCGTATACTTTCATAGCAACCGCCTCCATTGTAATTGAGGCAAACTGTGTTCCTGTGTTTGTTGACATCGATCCCGACACCTATAACCTGGATGCTGCGAAAATTGAGGCAGCCATTACTTCCAGGACAAAAGCCATCATACCTGTTCATTTTGCAGGGCAGTCCTGTGATATGGATCATATCCTTGAAATTGCCAAAAAGCATAACCTTCGGGTAATTGAAGATGCCTGTCACGGACACGGGGCTGAATACAAAGGAAAGAAACTGGGTTCTATCGGGGATGCCGGCTGCTTTAGTTTTCAGTCGTCCAAAAATCTAACCAGCGGAGAAGGCGGGATTGTAATTACCGACGACGACAATCTGTACCAGATGATGAATTCGCTGCGCAATGTTGGCAGGGTAGAAGGGGGGGCCTGGTATGAGCATCACAATGCAGGGTGCAATTACCGTATCACCCAACTTCAGGCTGTATTGCTTTCGAGCCAGTTGAAAAGGCTGGAAGCACAAACCCGGATTCGTCATGAAAACGGCACTTACCTCAATAGTTTGCTTTCCGTAATTGATGGAATAACACCGCTTACCCGTGGATTGGGTGAGACAGTTCACAGTTATCATATTTACATCTTCAAATACGACAAGTCAAAATTTAACGGACTTTCAAAAGTGGAATTTTCAAAAATGCTTGCAGCTGAAGGAGTGCCCTGTTTTATGGGTTATCCGCAACCGCTCTACAAGCAACCTCTTTTCCAGAATAAGAATTTTATGTGCTATGCCATTCCGGAAGAGGTTGATTATTCCAAAGTTTATTGTCCGGTTACGGAAAAGGCGTGTTACGAGGAAGCAGTATGGATCATGCAGCATGCGATGTTAAGCTCAAAAGCTGACATGGAGTTGTTTGCTGCAGCAATATTAAAAATTCAAACATCAACCAAAGAACAATAATCACTCTTGCGAATTTCAATTAAAGTCAGCTAAGATTTGTATCAGTCAACTACTACTATTACTATTCACAAGTCAATGCACTGACAGAATGAAGGGTCGTCCAAAGGGATGACCCTTTTTCTTTTATGGGAGGGATTGGTTGTCACACTTCTTCGTATGTTGTATCGACGGTATTACCTGAGCCCGGTTGCTTTGGCATCTTCCTCAGCCTCCAGGCCGTTATCAGCTGGAGAATCCCGTAGGCAATCATGATGGCTCCCAAAAAAGTCAGGATGTTTTCGGCACTTTCAATGGGATGGACAAGAAGAAAGAATCCTCCTGAGATCAACAGAATTCCAAAAATTAAGTTAATCCAGGACCATAGTGATTTGGTAAGTGTCCCGAGGGCCCCGAAAGCCTGGAAAGTTCCCAGCAGTAAAAAAATTACTCCGAAGAAGAAACCGAAAACCTTGACAATGACCAGCGGGGAAATTAAAAAGATCACACCAAGCAGAATATTGAATATCCCCTGGAAGGAACTGCTGTTACTATTTCGTTTTTTATTGCCCAGGTAGGAGAACAACAAACTAAAAAGTCCGCTTGCCAGTATCATTGCACCAATGGTCATGATAACCGATTTCAGGGTTAAATCCGGAAGGGAGAGGAAGAGAATCCCTGTCAGGATGGTAAGGAGTCCCCTGATCAAGGCATTCTGGGGACTTGGGTGAAAAAATATCCTCATGGTTTTATTTTTAATCCCGGGGAAAACATGGGTTGAACAATAATAGTAATTATTTGGGAAGAAATTGTTAAGATAATGCAACTTTAGGGTGAGTTTATTTGCTAACTTTCCACCATCAAATCAACAGTCAATGAGAAATATAACCAGATTTTACTTCCTGATGGCAGTATGTTCCATCGGATTATTGTTTACTCCTTACGGGGATATTAAGGGGCAGGATAATCAGCTCTATACCAAGTATGTAAATCCATTTTTGGGAACTGATTTTTTTGGGCACACCTATCCCGGGGCAACACTCCCATTTGCAATGGTGCATGTCAGTCCGGATTGCAATACCGTTGGATGGACTTACTGTGCCGGGTATACCTATTCGGATAATTCCATTATCGGGTTCAGTCATACCCACTTCAGTGGTGTTGGGATGGTTTCCGGCGGGGATATTTTATTACAACCTACTGTTTCAGACAGGATGAAGATCATCCCGGGTTCTCCCGAAAAACCGGAAGAAGGTTACAGGTCCAGGTTTGATCACGCCGACGAGGTTGCCACGCCCGGATATTATTCTGTAATACTGAAGGATTACAATGTAAAAGTGGAACTCACTGCTACCAAAAGGGTTGCCATGCACCGTTATACTTTCCCTGCCACAGACAAAGCACGGGTAATTCTGGATATTGGACACCAGATCGGGAATGGTTTGGGCGACGGCCGCTCAAAGGTGGATATAGTTAACGATCACCGGGTGGAGGGTTGCAGGAGCTCTGACCGTGGAATGGTTTATTTTGTTGCTGAATTCAGCAAGCCATTCCTCTATTATGGAACATTTGATGCCAGTTACCGGACTCCTGAATCCGGCGGAAGTATCTTTCCTTATAAAAACAGTGAAATAGGGGATAAAATCGGGGCCTTTTTGTGTTATAAAACCATGGATCAGGAAAGGATTCTGGTAAAAGTTGCCATTTCTTACATCGACATTGAAGGGGCAAGAATGAATCTGAAGGCAGAAATGCCGGAATGGGATTTCGAGAAAGTAAGAAATGATGCTGAAAAGGTATGGAACAAGGAGCTTTCCAGGATTGAAATAAGCGGAACTTCCGACCAGCATAAAGAGATATTTTACACATCAATCTACCACTCTCTCCTGGCTCAGTACATCTCTCAGGATGTTGACGGCCGTTATTTGGGGATGGATGGCAAAATACACAAGGCTGATGGATATGACTTCTATGGTTCATTTTCGTGCTGGGATACCTATCGTTCACAGCACCCTTTCCTTACTTTGGTAGCACCGGATCATGTCAATGACTTTCTGAAATCCATAGCTGCAAAAGCCAAAGACTTCGGATGGCTTCCTGCCCAGCATTTCCTGAATGTTTACGGGGAAGGCATGGTTGGAGATCACCTCATACCAATCATTGTGGATGCCTATATGAAGGGATTCCGTGATTTTGATGTACAGGCGACTTACCAGGCCATGCGCAGGAAGGCGCTCGAATTGCCGAAACCACCGATACCGTCAAATGCCGCCCGTTCAGGACTTGAATATTACCTCAAACTTGGATATGCTCCTATAGACAAAGTTACGGAAGCAGTTCCAAACACCCTTGAACTGGCCTATGATGACTGGTGTATTGCACAGATGGCCAAGGCACTGGGGAAGGATGACGATTACAATACCTTTATAAAAAGAGCCTTTAATTACAAGAATGTATGGGATGGCAGTGTAGGATTTATGAGGCCCAAAAAGGCTGATGGAACCTTTCTTGAAGCGCTGAATGGAAGAGAGCAGGTTATTGATTCTGCTGGCAAACATTCTTATTACAGGTATTTCGATCCTTTACTGGTAGGCAGGCGCCCTAACCGGCACTATACTGAATCAAATGCATGGCAATACATCTGGTCGGTCCAGCACGACGTGAAGGGCTTAATAGATCTCTTTGGCAGTAACCAGAAATTTAACGACAAGCTGGACTTGTTCTTTACCATGGATCCCAACATATCGTTGCCCAAATATGTGGGTGTTGTCGGTACTATTGGCCAGTATGTACATGGTAATCAGCCATCTCATCACGTTGCCTATCTGTACAACTATTCAGGGGAACCCTGGAAAACACAGGAGCGGGCACGCCAGGTTTGTGAGCAGCTTTATAAACCTGGTCCGGGTGGGCTTTGCGGAAATGAAGACATGGGATCCCTCTCATCCTGGTATGCACTGAGTTCCATGGGGATTTATGCTGTGACCCCCGGGATACCGGTTTACAATATCGGATCTCCGATGTTCGGGAAGGCGGTTATTCACCTGCCGGGCAATAAAGCCTTCACGATAATTGCCAATAACAATCCAGGTGCCAACAAGTTCATCAAGTCAGCCACTTTAAACGGAGAAACATTCAACAGGCCATGGATTACGCATGAGGAAATCACAAAGGGAGGAATGCTCGTGTTTGAGATGAGCCCGGAGCCCAACAAGAAATGGGGTAGTCAATCACCGCCGCCATCTCTGACGAAGTAATTAATAAAAAATCATTCTAAATTATAACGGGTAAAATTGGCAATTCTTTTTTTCGAACGACACATTTATATGTTCTAAAGGCTTGTCTGATTTGACTTCAGGCCTCGTTTTTGCAGTTATTTGCCGATGGACCTGCCCTAACAGGCAGGTCCATCTGTTTGCAGGCGTTTTGGAAGGTTTGGTAACCATTTGCTGAAATTTTATATTTGCCACCCGAAAGAATTATATCTCAGAATAATATGCGGGTTAAAGGAGTATGCCAGGGCATTAAAATTAACGAGGAGGGCCCAAACAGCTAACTAAAACAGGTTTGAACCACAATTTTGCCGGCATTGGAGTTGGATTCTTTGTTCTGTAAATTCATCCGTACGTTCTGGGTTTCAATAAAATAGTAAAGAAAATGACGTGTAAAATACCCATGATTTAGAAATCTCCATTGTCATGATCATATCTCAGGGTATTCCATGTGACAACTAAATACAAATAATATACACATGAAGGGTTTGAAAATAATTGTATTGGCCAAGCAGGTTCCCGATACAAGAAACGTTGGGAAAGATGCCATGAAGGCCGACGGGACTGTCAACCGGGCTGCGCTTCCTGCCATTTTTAATCCGGAAGATCTTAATGCACTCGAACTGGCTTTGAGGGTGAAAGATGCCGTTCCCGGTTCAGTTATCACCATATTGACCATGGGACCGGGCAGGGCAGCGGAGATTGTGCGTGAAGGTTTATACCGTGGAGCAGACGGAGGAGTATTGCTTACCGACCGTGCTTTTGCTGGATCTGATACGCTGGCCACTTCTTATGCCCTGGCGCAGGCCATTAAGGAATTGGGTCACGTAGACCTGATTGTTGCTGGACGGCAGGCTATTGACGGGGATACTGCCCAGGTAGGCCCCCAGGTAGCTGAGAAGCTGAATTTGCCGCAGGTTACTTATGTTGAAGAGGTGATGAAGATTGATGGCTCGTTTATTGAAGTACGCCGCAGGCTTGACAATGGTGTTGAGACTGTCAGATCTCCCCTTCCGATGCTATTGACTGTCAATAGCAGTGCTCCTGCCTGTCGCTCAAGAAATGTGAAAATGCTGATGAAATACAAACATGCCAGAACTATTACTGAAAAGCAGGAAGCCACTGAAGACTATACTCATTTATTTGACAATCGTCCGTTCCTGTCCATCCGTGAAATGACCGTTAACGATATTAAGGCTGAAGCTGAACAATTGGGTCTTACAGGTTCGCCCACCAAGGTTAAGAAGATTGATAACGTGGTTTTACAGGCCAAAGACGCCAAGAAATTGACCTCTGCAGATGATGGTATAAACGAATTGATGAAAGAGCTAATTGAAAGCCATGTTATTGGCTAGAGATTTCAATAATTAAAAAAATTGATTGATGAACAACATATTTGTTTACTGTGAAGTAGAAGAAGGGATAGTAGCTGAGGTTAGCCTTGAGCTCCTGACCAAAGGACGTAGTCTTGCCAACCAACTGTCTTGTCAGTTGGAAGCCGTTGTAATTGGCAACGGGTTAAAAGGAGTAGAGAAGCAGATCTTACCTTACGGAGTGGATGTTCTTTTTGTTGCTGATGATCCGAGGCTCGAACCATACACTACGATGCCTCATTCTTCCATTCTGATCAGGCTTTTTGACGAAGAAAAGCCACAGATTGCCCTGATGGGAGCAACTCCTATCGGCCGTGACCTTGGCCCAAGGGTGTCATCTGCGTTGCACAGCGGCCTCACAGCCGACTGTACCAGCCTTGAAATAGGGGATCATGAGGATAAAAAGGCAGGTATGGTATACAAGGACCTTCTGTACCAGATCAGACCTGCTTTTGGCGGGAATATCATTGCAACGATCATCAATCCTGATTGTCGTCCGCAAATGGCTACTGTTCGGGAAGGCGTCATGAGAAAGGAAATGGTCAATACCGGCTATCCTGGTAAGATTGTCAGGATGGAGATATCCAAATATGTTTCAGATCTTGATTTCGCCGTTGAGATTATTGAAAGGCATACAGAAAAGAAGAAAATCAATATTAAGGGGGCCTCCATAGTCGTGTCCGGGGGTTACGGTGTTGGCTCTAAAGAGAATTTCAAACTGCTGTATGATCTTGCTGCTGTTTTAGGTGCGGAGGTCGGAGCATCCAGGGCTGCTGTCGATGCCGGTTATGCTGAGCACGACCGACAGATAGGGCAGACTGGAATAACCGTTCGTCCTAAATTGTACATCGCCTGCGGAATTTCAGGCCAGGTCCAGCACCGTGCAGGCATGGAGGAATCAGCCCAGATCATATCCATTAATTCTGATCCTGAGGCACCTATCAATTCTATTGCCGACTATGTGATTACCGGTGATATTGCGGAAGTAGTTCCCAAAATGATCAAGTATTATAAGTTAAATACGAAGTAGATTGAGGTTGAATCGGGGTTTCCCTACAAATAACATTCAATATGGCAAATTTTTACAACGATAATAAGGACCTGAAATTTCACCTGAGCCATCCCATGATGCAGAAGCTTGTTTCATTGAAAGAGCGAAATTTCGGGGACAAGGAAAAATATGATTTTGCTCCCATGGATTTTGAAGATGCGATGGATAGCTATGATCGCGTGTTGGAGGTTGTGGGAGAAATAAGCGGGGAAATTATTGCGCCCAATGCAGAGAGCATTGACGCTGAAGGTCCCCGGGTCATCGACGGACATGTCGAATATGCACGTGGAACGAAGGAAAACCTGGACGCACTGGTACAGGCAGGACTCATGGGGATCACACTTCCGCGCAGGTTTGGCGGACTGAATTTTTCCATCGTACCCTACATCATGGCAGCAGATATCGTTTCCAGGGCAGATGCAGGATTCGTAAATATCTGGGGTTTGCAGGACTGTGCAGAGACGCTGAATGAATTCGCTACAGAAGAGCAGAAGATGCGGTTTCTGACACGTGTTGTTGATGGGGAGACCATGGCAATGGATCTTACTGAGCCTGATGCTGGTTCTGACCTTCAGGCAGTTCAGTTAAAGGCCCATTTTGATGAGAAGAAGGGCACCTGGTTGCTTAACGGGGTAAAAAGGTTCATTACCAACGGCGATGGCGATATTGCACTCGTTCTTGCCCGGTCTGAGGATGGGACAAGGGATGGACGCGGACTTTCAATGTTTGTTTATGATCGGCGCAGTGGTGGCGTTATAGTTCGCCGTATTGAACACAAAATGGGAATCATAGGTTCTCCTACCTGTGAACTGGTCTTTAAGAATGCTCCTGCGGAGCTGATTGGTTCAAGAAAGATGGGGCTTATAAAATATGTGATGGCATTGATGAATGGTGCCCGCCTGGGAATTGCTGCTCAGTCTGTTGGAATCTCTGAGGCAGCTTTCCGTGAAGCGCTTCAGTATGCCAGGGAACGCAAGCAATTTGGCAAGGCAATTATTGAATTTCCTGCTGTTTTTGAGATGCTGTCTGTCATGAAGGCGAAGCTGGATGCTTCCCGTACTTTGTTGTATGAAACTTCGAGGTTTGTCGACCTATACAAAACATATGAACAAATTTCTGAAGAGCGTAAACTTGAGTCGGCAGAACGCACAGAGATGAAAGAATCTCAACGTGTGGCTGATTTGTTTACGCCGCTTGCCAAGGGAATCACCTCTGAAT
>CAZDLO010000093.1:13281-14579 GCA_964506325.1 uncultured Tangfeifania sp. | reverse complement strand
TACGGCACCATGAAAAAGAAGGACCTGACGGGATCTGTATCCAGCCTTTCTTCTGACGATGTTCAAAAACGAGGTACCACCAGTGTGCTGGAAGCCATGCAGGGACAAATTGCCGGTGTAAACATCAGCAACAAATCGGGAAGGGCCGGTTCAGGATTTAACATTCAAATCCGTGGATTGAATACATTATCAGGCAGTTCGGAACCGCTGTACGTTGTGGACGGTGTTGTTACAGGTATAAACTTCTTAAATCCTTCAGACATTGCCAGGATCGATGTACTCAAGGATGCTTCCTCGACTGCCATTTATGGATCCAGGGGATCCAACGGGGTCGTCATCATTACAACGAAAACGAGTGCGGAGGTTAAGAAGGATGTAGTTCAGGTAGCCTACGATGGCTACTATGGTGTACGTTCAACCGCCCGGGTTCCTGAATTTATGGGAGGCGACGAATGGCTTGACTGGAGAACCGATGCATGGATGGTATTTAGTGGTACTGATGCCAATAATGTACCTATTTACAATTATGGTTCTTTTGGGCAGGATCCAACTCCGAACGTCTTTTGCCAGAGTCCTTTGTTGGTGGAACGGTTCAAAACCAAAAATTACACCGATTGGTTTGATGAAACAACAAAGGACGGTTCCCAACAGAACCATTATATCAGTGTGGAAGGCATATCAAATAAATTGAAATATTCATTGGGACTCGGATATCAGGAAGAGGAAGGAATTGTTCCGGGCGATGATTATAACAGGTATAACCTAAAACTTAGCTTAGAGAATCAAGTATCGAGAAGTGTAAAAGTAGGTGCCAATTTAAGCTTCGCCATTTCAGAAAGAAATTTGGGAAGTAGTGCATCCATGTCTTCCTTGTTTTCTCCGTTAACAAGTCCGTATGATCAAAATGGGAATCTTCAACCCCGTCCCGGATCTATTGAAGGCATTGGCTCAACAACCAATCTTAGTTTTACCAATAACTTTAACCCGGTTATCGATCAGCAAAATGTTACGAATAACGAAGCCTCCAAATTTTTACTCGCCAATCTTTTCCTGAATATGGAGATTTTGAAGGGACTGACCTTTAGCTCCACCCTGTCACCAACTTATGTTGATTCGAGGAAGGGTATCTATCAGGCAGTAATGAGTAGTGCCCAATACACAAAAAATATCGATTTTGCATCCCTCGGCACATCAAGGGGAATGAGCTACACCTGGGATAATATCGTAAACTTCAAGAAAGATCTTGGTGTTCATCGCCTCGATTTAATGGCCATGCAGAATATGTATTCAGGCAGTGG
>CAZDLO010000093.1:0-13271 GCA_964506325.1 uncultured Tangfeifania sp. | reverse complement strand
AAGTTTTGAGTCGGCCGAAGATTTTCCTTATAATTCATCCTTTTACAACATGAATAATGCCAAAAAGATGATATCCATGGGAAGCAGCTATACGAAACAATCCTTACTTTCGTTTGCCGGTCGTGCAAATTATGTTTACAAGGATAAGTATTATGCTACCGCGACAGTCAGATGGGATGGTAGCTCGAAGCTGGCAGAGAAATGGGCAAGTTTTCCATCATTTGCTGTCGCATGGAAATTATCCGAAGAGGAATTCATGAAATTTGAAACGCTCTCTAACCTTAAGCTGAGGTTGAGCTATGGATATACCGGGAACAACAATATCGGACCTTATGGAACCACTGCCCTTGCAAACACCAAAACATATTATGATTACGGTGGTACCATAGCAAACGGATTTGCCCCCAATGGTGTGGTCAATCAAGGTCTGACCTGGGAAAGAACAAAAGAAATTGATATCGCCGTAGACTATGGATTTTTCAGGAACAGAATAAACGGATCTATCGATGTGTACGATAAAACATCCAATGGATTATTGATGAACAGAAAGCTTCCGGTTGAAACCGGCTGGATCAGTATGACGGATAATATTGGTTCTGTGAATAATAAGGGCATTGAAATTGCCATGAACACAATCAACATCAGTACAAAGGATCTTAGATGGGAAACCTCATTTACTTTCGCCAAAAACATCAACAAGATTGTTGAGCTTTACGGAAGTACAACGACTGATGATGTACAAAACAGGTGGTTTATTGGCGAACCGGTGAATGTTGTTTATGGATATGTATTTGACGGGGTCTGGACAAGGGAAGAAAAGGATCTTGCTTCAAAATATGGTCAAAGGGAAGGCATGGCCAAAGTAAAAGATTTCGATGCCACAGACTCAAAGCATTCTATTGATTTGTCAGACAGAAGGATCCTGGGCTCCCCCATGCCAAGCTGGACCGGAGGCTTCACTTCAAATTTATCATACAAGAGCTTCGATTTTACTTTCAGTCTCAATACAAGACAGGGTGTTTATGTTTATAGTCCGTCAATTTCAAAATACATGGACTATTCTGATCGCGGCGGACAAAAACTGTCTGTTGATTTTTACAGACCAGAAGGTACTCCTTCACTCCTGCCTGACGCAACTTTTTCACCTGGGAAAGGCAATCCTTCGCAGGTAGCACCGATGGCCTATACAAATAATGCGGGAGAATGGTGGCACACAAGCAGGAATGACCCCAACAATGAAAAACCAGGCGCGTTTAGTGATGCCTCATTTACGAAGATTCAAAATATTACATTGGGCTATACACTTAAAAAGCAATGGGTTGAAAAGATAAAAATGAAATCTCTTCGAATTTATCTGAATGTACGGGATCCTTTTGTATTTACAGATTATCAGGGATTTGATCCTGAATGGGCAGAGGCTGGTATCACAGGGGATGATGCAGGTAGTTATGGAACAGTTACCTGGCAGATTGGTGCAAACGTGAGATTCTGATAACCGGATTGAATTTAAAAATTTCAAAAAAATACTTGAATGAAAAAGATATTTTCTATTGCATTACTTGCAATTTTACTTCACAGCTGCACGGATTTCTTAACAGAAGAAAACAGGTCAAACGGGGCTGCAGCCACTGATACCTATTACGCTACAGCAACAGGTTATAAATCACTTGTTAATGTTTGCTATGCTTCATTAAGAGTGGTTTGGGGTAATGAACCTTATTTGTTCAGTGCAGGAACTGACCTTTTTGAACGCGGCAAAAATCCGGCACCTGCAGGAATAAGCACATACCTTACATTGGGAGCTACGGAAACATCTGTGAGCGATTTCTATACAAGGTGTTATGCGGGCATTCAAAAATGTAATATTGCCATTTACTATTCTGATAAAACTGAGCAAAATACGGAACTTCCAAAATTAAAAGCAGAGGCGATTTTTCTTCGTGCCCTGTATTATTTTAACCTGGTTCAGCAGTTTGGTGGTGTCCCTATTGTCGAGGAAATGATTTCCTCCCCTGTAACATCGTTCGAACGTAAATCAACCTCGGAAGTCTACAGCTTTATTATTTCTCAAATGGAGGGACTTCTTACGACGCCAATTCCTGATAAAAGCACCGGCGCAAATTTTGGAAGAGTTGATAAAAGAACCTTGAATCATTTTTTGTCAAAAGTATACTTATCCAGAGGATGGGAGGCAGCAATCGGATCACCTGCAGATTTTGACAAAGCCATTTCTTATGGCAAGGCTGCTATTGGTGCCGATAAGCTAACGCTCTCTTTTGCGGATGTTTTTAAAGTAGGAAATGAGAAAAATGCTGAAATCATCTTTTCAGTTCAGTGGGACGCTACTTCGATGGTTAGCAATACCACTGATGGAAATATGCAGGGGGGTATGTTTGGGACACAGTTTGATCCTCCGCTAATCAACAAGAATCCCTATATATTAGGAACTCTTGTTCCGGGCAGACGCTTATATGAAATTTATAAGAGTGACGATGAGCGGTACCAGGTCTCCTTTTTATCAACGATTTATACCTATGCATTGGACTACTATTTTATGACTCCCGCGCAATTGGCAACGACAAACATTACACACTACTATCCTCCCCATTGGGCAACTTCGGATGCTGATATCGCGGCATGGAGAGCCATTGACCCGGCACGCCGTACTGCAACAAAAGTTCATAAATTTGACAATGTCATGTTTACCGATGTAAACAACTACGCAAGGCCAATCTTGAAGAAATGCCTTGATCCGACTGCGCAAATATCGGCCAAAGCAAGCACCCGTGATGTTTTCTTAGCCAGGTTGGCGGATACCTATCTTACCGTAGCCGAGGCTTATTTCAAGAAAGATAGTAACGGATCCAATGCGTTAAGCTATATCAATGAGGTCAGAGGCAGAGCGAAGACAACATTGGCCACAGCGGGTGAGATTACTCTCGACTATATTCTGGATGAAAGAGCACGTGAAACCGCCGGCGAATATTTCCGGTGGAATGACTTGAAAAGAACCGGCAAACTGAAGGAATATGCATCAAAATACAATTCAGATATTAAAAATCTGATAAACCTGGGAACTGATCCTTTTAAAGGGGCAGATGGAAATGATAAGATTTTACGTCCAATTCCAAGTTCTGCACTCGATGCCAACAAAGCCGATATGCCACAAAATCCAGGCTATTAGTCTTATTAATTACAACAACCAGGCCTTGTCATTTTTTAACAGACAATGACGGGGTTTGGTTGTCGTTAAAATCTGTAGTTGCATGATAAAAAATTTTCCTTTTTGCTTCATTATTCTCCTGTTTATTTCAATAATAATTGCCGGATGCAGAACTGAGGCCGTGGATCAAATACTCCTGAATGAGGATTTTTCCAGTCTCTCTATCGGACCGATTTCTCCCAAAGTTGGGCCGGAGACTGAACATCATTTCTATAAAAGCTTAATTCCACAGGGAATCTGGACATTGACCTGCTTTCAAAACAGGGAGTCAGATGACATTTGGAGGGTTCTTGAGGTGGCAGGTAGAAAAACAATGGTTCAAACTTACCGGAGTAAGGTAAATTTTACTCACCCAATGATCGATGCCGGTGATTCAATTTGGCGCGACTACCAGGTTCATGTTGAAATGACTCCTTTGGAAGTAAAAGGGAGGACAGGCATCGCTTTTCGGCTCAAAAACGACAGATGCTACTATTTTTTTGGCATGAACGATAAGGAGGCTGTCTTATTGAAGATGAATCATGGAAAAGGATTTAGAAAAGAGAACGTTGTTTTTTTAGCATCCCGGGCATTTGAATGGAAAGCGAATCAAAAGTATGCGCTGAAGGTTATAGCCCAGGGGGATAGGTTTACGGCCAGCATTGATGAAGAAACCCTATTTACCCTCCGGGACACTCTTTTCTCAAACGGGAAAATTGCACTGCAATCAGATAATCCTGCTCAGTTTCATTCCGTAAAAGTTTTTACAACGGCCAGGGAAGCTGATCGCATAATCACAACCAACAAATCAATAAGGCAGGAATTATCTCAATTGCAAGCCCAAAATCCACTGCCGGTGGTATGGAAAAAGATTCCCACCAACGGTTTTGGAGTGGGACGAAGTATTCGGTTCGGAGATTTGGATGGAGACAATAAAATAGACATGCTTCTGGGCCAGCTTAAAGATCATTCATATCCCTGGAACAGATTTAGCGAACTGGGATGCCTTACAGCAATTACCATGGAAGGCAAGGTCCTGTGGCAGACAGGAACGCCTGATCTTCAGAGCGTTAATCAAAGCAATGACGTTGCGTTTCAGATATTTGATATCGATGGTGATGGGAAAAATGAGGTAATTTATACAATGGATTGCAGATTGATAATCGCTGAAGGTTCAACAGGAAAAATAAAAATGAGCGTCAGGACGCCTGAAAAGAGGCAGGAACAGAGAGCGATGGACTATTCGCTGGCACCCAAAGAGGTAATAAAAGTTTGGGATAGAATCCTGGGAGATTGCCTGTTTTTTTGTGATTTAAGAGGAACAGGACGTCCCCGGGATTTCATTATCAAAGATATGTATCAAACTTTTTGGGTGCTGGACGAGAATCTCCACATCAGATGGTCCGCAAATTGTACAACAGGTCATTATCCTTATGCACGGGATATTGACAAGGATGGGAAAGATGAACTGTTTATCGGTTATTCGATGTTCAGGGATAATCCGCAGCCAGTCTGGAGTTGGGATGGCAAAATTAAGGACCATTGCGACGGGGTTTCCGTAGTCGATCTGCAGGGGGTAACAGGCTCGGACTTCACGGTTATTAATGCAGCAAGCGACGAGGGTATTCTTTTTGCAAATACAAAAGGGGAGATACAAAAACATCTCTACCTGGGCCATGTCCAAAATCCTGTAACTGCTAATTTCCGGGATGATCTGCCTGGTCTGGAAACTATTACAGTCAACTTTTGGGGTAATCAGGGAATTTTCCATTTTTTTGATGCAGGCGGAAAGGTATATAAGGATCTTGAGCCTGTTCATTATGGCAGTATGTGTCTGCCTGTAAACTGGACAGGAAAGAGTGAAGAATTTTTTGTTCTGACGCCCAATATAGTTCAGGGAGGAATGTTTGATGGAATGGGACGAAAAGTTGTTGCATTTCCGGATGATGGTCATCCTGATATGTGCAACGCTGTACTTGATGTAACCGGTGATGCCCGTGACGAAGTATTCGTATGGGATCAAAATGAAATCTGGGTCTATACCCAGGATAATAATCCACTGAAGGGGAGATTGTATAAACCTGTGCGCAATAAGCTTTATAACTATTCGAACTATTTATCGAGTGTATCAGAACCTGGTTGGATAGAATAATTATTAATGCTGTTAAATAATTAATGATGAAAAAATTACTGTTTTCACTTGCAATGTTATTTGTCGTTGTGATGCTAACTGGCAAAGCGGCAAATGCCTTCGATAAAGTCCTGCTCTATGATAATTTCTCTAAGCTGGATACTGGCTTATTAACGCCGCCGGGCATCGGCCCCCACGCCGAATATCATTTTCTGAAATCTTTAATGCCAAAGGGAAACTGGACCGTGAGTTGTTTTCAAAGCAGGGAAGCGGACCATGCCTGGAAGGTGAAGGATGTGAATGGGGAGCGGGTGATGGAGCAAACCTTTCATAGCCCTGTTGATTTTACCCACCCGATTATTGACGCCGGCAATGATTTCTGGGGGGACTATAAAATGGAAGTGGTAATGAGCCCGCTCGTCATGGAAGGCAGGACAGGAATACTGTTCCGGGTTCACAACGACAGGTGTTACTATTTCTTTGGAATGAACAATCAGAAGATTGCCCTGTTAAAGGTTAATCATGGAACCGCTTATCGCGTTGAAAACAGGGTGGCATTGGCTGAGAAGGATTATACATGGCAACTCAATAAAAAATATTCGTTGGCAGTTGAAGTGGTTGGTAACAAATTTACCGCCACCATTGATGGGGAAAAAGTCTTCTCTGTTACCGACGAACTATTTGCCAGGGGGAAAGTCGGTCTGACATCAGATAAGCCGGCACGGTTTTACAGTGTTAAAGTCTCTGCCAGTAACGCTGAAGCCGAACGTATTGCCAGTGAGAGTAACGCCCAAAATAAGGAGTGGAAGGATCTCCAGGCCAAAAACCCGAAACTGAAGGTATGGAAAAAAATGAGCACTAAAGGATTTGGAACCTGGCGGAATGTCCGGTTTGGAGACCTTAATGGTGACGGCCAGACAGATATATTATTGGGGCAGGTAGAAGATCACAGCTATCCATGGAACTCTTTCAGTGAATTAAGTTGCCTTACAGCCATGACTTTTGATGGAAAAATATTATGGCAGACAGGAACGCCAAAAAAAATACCCCACGATCTGGCTAACGATGTGGCCTTTCAAATATATGACATCGACGGTGACGGGAAAAATGAGGTGATATATACCATGGGATGTAAAATGATAGTCGCCGAAGGTGCCACCGGTAAAATCAAAAAGAGCATAGACACACCGGAGAAAAGGCAGGTGCAATCAGAGCGGGGCAATCCTAAAAATATTATTAAAGTATGGGACAGGGTCCTGGGTGACTGTTTGTTCTTTTGCGATTTAAGAGGGACAGGTAAAGCACGGGATATCATTCTTAAGGATCGGTATGAGCAGTTCTGGGTATATGATGAAAACTTAAACTTCAGATGGACAGGCAAATGTACGACAGGACACTATCCATATGCAAGGGATATTGACGGAGACGGAAAGGAAGAACTCTTCATGGGATATTCGATGTTCAGAGATAATCCAAAGCCCGTATATTCATGGGATGCCAAAGTAAAAGATCACAACGATGGCGTCGCAGCAGTCAATTTCAGGGCCGTTCCAGACAAGGGAATTGAAGTGTTTTCTGCCGCCAGTGATGAGGGAATGATCGTTGGAAATACACAAGGGGACATTATTAAACATTACTATGTGGGTCATGTGCAAAATCCCGCCATTGCTAATTTTCGTGATGATTTGCCGGGACTGGAAACTGTAACAGTCAATTTTTGGAGCAACCAGGGAATTTTCCACTTCTTAGATTCAAACCACAATATCTATAAGGATATGGAACCCATTAATTATGGAAGTATGTGTCTGCCAATAAATTGGACCGGAAAGAGCGAGGAGTTTTTCGTGATGTCCGCGAACATGGTGCAAGGAGGAATGTTTGATGGAGGGGGACGAAAGGTTGTAAGTTTTCCTGACGACGGACATCCTGATTTGTGCAATGCAGTCCTCGATATCACAGGAGATGTCAGGGATGAAGTAGTCGTCTGGAATGAAACCGATCTTTGGGTTTATACGCAGGATGATAGTCCAATGAAGGGGAAACTGTATAATCCGGTTCGTAACCAGTTGTACAACTATTCGAACTATCAGCTTAGTGTTTCAGAGCCCGGATGGAGTAAATAGTGCAGTACCATAAAATATTAACATGAAAAGAAGAAATTTTGTTGCCGGTTCATCTTTGGCCGCGATGGGATTGGGTTTGTTAAACAAAGAAGGCTTTGGATTCATTACATCCCAGGTCGAACCGGATCATGTCAGAGCTTATCTTAAGAAAATACTATATACCAGGGACGAAATTGATGCCTGGTTTGCTGGAAGTGCATTCCCATTTTCGAAATATAACAGTGAATTAGGATGGTTACTGAACAGCGATACATTTCAGGATGGGTTGAATAACACCTGGTCTGTCTATACCTATGAAGGGGAAGATGGACCGCGGATTATGAACAATTATCGCGATAAACCGTGCAGAATTAACTCATATGGGAACAGCTTCACGCAATGTCATCAGGTTAGTGATCATGAAACCTGGCAGGAGTTGCTGGCAGGTCATTTGCAGGAACCGGTAAGAAATTTTGGAATAGGCGGGTGGTCTGTATACCAGGCCTATTTGAGAATGCTAAAAGAAGAAAAAAGGACCCCGGCAAAATATCTAATTTTTAATATTTATGGGGATGATCATTTGAGAAATCTCGATTCATGGAGGAATATTAGGGCAAATAAACATCCTCAGCATATCGAGTCGACGTTGCCATTCTTAAAAATTGATTTAGAAAAGCAAATAATCACTGAATGTAAAAATCCTTGTCCAACCCGGGAGTCCTTTTATAAACTTTGTGATATAGACGAGACATACAAACTCTTTAAAGATGATTTTGTTCTGAAAATAATGATTGCACATCAACAGTCAAAACAAACCAATCCATCAAAGAATTATGAGAGTCTGATGCAACTATCCAAAACACATGGAATAGAAACCCGGATTGAGTCCAACGACACTCTTTCAGAGGTCGCAGATAAAATTCACAGGCAGGCTGGATTATTTTCGACCCAGAAAATCGTTGAAAAGATTGAAGAGTATGCCAAATTGAACCAAAAGGAAGTATTGTATGTGTTGTCCTATCCCTCATCTTACATAGGACAATATATTGCTGAAGGCTCCAGGTGGGATCAGCCGTTCATTGATTTTCTAAATAATAACAAATTGCCTTATATTGATCTGGCACAGTCACATCGCGAAGATTACAAGGCATTTAAATTAAATATAAAGGAGTACTTAGCGAGGTATTTTATTGGGCATTATAGTCCGCCAGGCAACTTTTTCTGTGCACACAGCCTGCGGGATAAAGTTGTTGGGATGATTGAACCCCGGCCGCTTCCTTACAGATTAAAACCCTCGTGATATATTTGACTCATCATGTATTTTTATTTTCCAGAATGATATTTATATGAGAAAAGCTACCAACAATTTTTCAACCGGATACTTGTCCAGACTCCTGCTTATACTGGCAGTTTGTGTCACATCTGCAAATTTTGTTTACTCGCAGAAGGGCATCCCGGTAGAGGTCTATAAGGATATTCCGTTCACTATGGGGCAGGTAAAACTTCCTATATTTGCTCATAATGAATTAAATATCAGGGATTATGGGGCAGTTGCAGATGGGGTGACACTGAATACGGAAGCTTTTATAAGGGCGATGAACGATCTTACAGCCAAAGGAGGAGGTAAGTTGGTAGTACCTTCAGGCATATGGCTTACGGGTCCGATTCTTTTCCAAAGCAATATAAATCTTCACCTGGAAAAAGGTGCATTCATCCTTTTCAGCGAGAATTTTGATTTGTATCCATTAATTGAAACATCCTATTCAGGTGTCACCATGATGCATTGCATCTCTCCAATATATGGAAAGAATTTGCAAAACATCGCTATCACAGGAGAGGGAATCATTGATGGTTCGGGTCATGCCTGGCGCTTTCTTAAAAAGGGTAAGCTGACAGAAGGGCAGTGGAAGGAGCTAATAGCTTCAGGAGGGGTACTGGACGAAAAAAAGACGACGTGGTATCCGTCAGAAAGTGCTCTTTTGGGTAGCAGGATGGAGATTGATCAAGGATTTACATCCGCTAAAACACCGCAGGAGAATCTGGCGATAAAGGACTTCCTCCGGCCTGTAATGATCTCTTTTACAGGTTGCAGGAATGTTTGGCTGGATGGAGTTACTTTTCAAAATTCGCCGGCATGGAACATCCACCTTTTGCTGTGTGAGGATATCTCTGTGAACAATATTATCGTTCGCAATCCCTGGTATGCTCAGAATGGTGATGGTATAGATATTGAAAGCTGTAAAAATATGGTGTTATATAACAGTAGCTTTGATGTGGGCGACGATGCAATTTGCGTTAAATCAGGTAAAAATGAAGAAGGCCGAAAACGGGGAGTCCCCACTGAAAATCTTTTGGTAAAAAAATGTACCGTTTATCATGGACATGGAGGTTTTACTATTGGAAGTGAAATGAGCGGAGGGGCCAGCAATATTCATGTATCTGAATGTACCTTCATTGGTACGGATGTTGGACTTCGTTTCAAAAGCACACGGGGAAGAGGAGGTATCGTAGAGAAAATTTGGATCTCTGACATTAATATGATCAATATCCCGGGGGAGGCTTTATTGTTTGACCTTTTCTATGGAGGGAAATCTCCCCTTGAGACTGATTCCGAAATTGGTAAAATACCGGCAAACCATCCAAAAGCAGACGAAACGACCCCTCTGTTTCGTCAGATTGACATTCGTAACATATACTGTAAAGGAGCGGGAAAGGCTTTTTTATTTAATGGTCTGCCCGAAATGAATATCAGGGATATTTTCATGAAAGATATCTTTATTTCCGGCACAAAAGGGGGTGAAATATTTGAATCAGATGGTGTAAAAATGATAAATGTTTTGATAACTTCAAAAATTGGACCGCCTCTTGTGGCTGTCCGCTCAAAAAATATTTTGCTGAATGGAAAATCTCTATAAAATTATTCTCTCTCTGTTCCTTTTCCTTTCACCGTACTCAATAACCCACGTTGCCGCAATTTCTCCGGCAGTGAAGGTTAAAGCAGTCAGAATGGTTACTTCCGGTGAAAAGAATCATTTTTTTGGTTATTACGGGATAAACGTATGGAACAAAGATAAGACCCATATTTTATCCCTTGAAACAGACTTTAACGATCATCTGCCCGGCGAAGGGGAAAAGGCAACCATCGGATTGGTGAATCTTCGAACGCATAAATTTTCACCACTGACGCAAACGAGCGCATGGAATATGCAGCAAGGTTGCATGATGTTCTGGAATCCGGTCAAACCCAATGAGGAGTTTTATTTTAACGATGTCGTCGACGGGAAACTGGTATCTGTTTTATTCAATATTAAGGCTAAGTCAAGAAAAGTGCTGCCATTTCCGGTCAGCGGAATTTCGCATGACGGGAAATATGCCATTTCACTCAATTATGGACGAATAAGCAGGTTGAGGAAAGTAGTCAGCTACAGTGGGACAACTGATCCGAATCCTACCCTGGCTCATCCGGCCGACGATGGACTGTTTGTTGTTAACCTTCAGACAAATGAGAGAAAACTGATCGTCTCCTTTGCCCAAATGGCAGAGGTCATCAAAAAAACCCGGCCGGATATCCAGGATAAGCATATGTGGAACGAGCATGCTGAGTTTAGCCGTGGGGATAATAAGATTTTGTTCCTGCCCAGAACATGGCAGGCTGATGGTAAAAACCTTGAAACAGGATTGTTTACAGTTAATGTGAATGGGTCTGATATGAAGGAGATTCTTCCCTATGGATCAAACGTCTCTCATTTTGGATGGAGAAATGATGATGAAATGGTTATATCCTATAATTTCAATGGAAAATCCAGAAGTCATGTTATTGTAAACTGCTCGGGAAAGCCTTTTATACCACTTCAGGGAATGGGACACGACGGACATTGTTCTTTTGATAAAACAGGTGAATGGGTGCTTACCGACGGACCAAGGGACATGAAGAAGTTGCAGAACCGCGTTCAGTTAATCCATGTTCAAACACAACAGAGTTTCCTTGTAAATTCATTTGAAATGGTCGACCCCCGCTTTTTGGGCGCCGGAAGCGGTGGTAATACACGTTGTGATTTACACCCGAGAATCAGCAATGACAACAATATGATCTGTGTGGACGCTATTGATCCCAAGACATCAAAACGGCAGATTTATATCATTGACATCAGCATTGAGAAGATGGATTGATGGGAGAAAGAACATGACATGCACCTAATATGATATTTCAATCGAGCCGATATTCTTTCTTAAGCTCATTCATTATTCCTGTTGCTTTGATTTTAAGCCACCCCAAAAACTGCTTGGATCCATTGGCTCTATTGCTTGCATTGGCAAATTTTATATAGAGCAATTGTAAGCTTTGTTGGTCTGTGGATATTGGTTCAAGTTTCCCCACGGGTCTTTTTACCAATGTATAAAAATTATAAGCTTGATCATTGTCAAGTCCAGTCAGATCTTTTGGGTTAAAGATTTTTGACTCAAGTTCTGATATGTCCTTGTTGTCAGTATAGCCAATACTCCCATCAAGAGATTGATAACGGTTATAGAGATTATAATAATCGGCAATACTTTTGTACAAAGCAACATTTTTTATGTAGCGGAAATTGCCGGAACTGCGTAATTGCTGATAGGTAATATCCTGTGAAGTGAACACGTCGTTAATTGTTATATACCTTTCAACATAGTATATAAATTCGTTGTATTTGCTATCTTTTGACTCCAGCATTTTGCCTGCACTGTCAAACTTTGCATATATCCACTCCTTTTCATCATAAGTACGTTGGATTACAGCTGTATCTATTTTGAGATCATCATAGAGCGATTGGGCATATTCTTTAGCCCTTCCTGCTTCAACGAAATGCTCCCTGAAGTTTTCAGCAAAAAAGCCAAGGGTCACCGCAAGGAAAATCATTAAAAACTCAAGAAGATATTCCTTCCATGGCTTTGGTTTGTGGTGTAGTTGAGGGTGATGATGTACTTCCATATTTTCTGTTTCTCCTATTCCTTTATTTGTTGCTGAAATACTTTCAGGAATGTTTCCTTCTGAAACTTTTTCCGGTTCGATTTCCTTGGGATTTTTTGAATTAGTGCCCCCATTATCTCGTTGTTTCCACTTCTTTTTTCTCATTATCCAGAATTTCAATTGCCCATTATTCAAGTTGAGAGGATTGAATACCCAATTATTGTCCTTTGGGATTCATTAATTGGTTTATATACGTTAGTACCATCAATTTGTAACTTTTGAATTCTGTTTTTTTGTCTTTCATTCCAATATCAAGAAATAGTAAAAGGTGATATCACCAAAATCAGCGTGGATGCTATTGTAAATGCTGCTAACTAATCATTATTGGGAGGTGGAGGAGTTGACGGAGCAATTCATTCAGCGGCTGGAAAAGAATTACTACAAGAATGTTTAACCCTCCATGGCTGTGAAACAGGACAGGCTAAAATCACGAAAAGGATATGAGCTTCCATCCAAATACGTCATTCATACTGTCGGACTTGTTTGGTATGGTGGCAGCAACAAGGAGAGTGAATTGCCGGTAAGTTGCTATCGTAACTGTCTAAAAACAGCCATAGAGAATAAGATTAAGGCCATTGCCTTTCCATCAATTAGCACAGGGGTCTATGGCTAACGATAATAGTATAATAGTCCCAAAATTACGGTAACGACAGCCAGTTATTTCAATTATTGTTTAAGTCTTAAGAAAATTTTGAACGATCGTAAGGACTCTTTTTGGGGCAGGACATGACAAATATCCATCAATGGCTTTCGTCGTAATTTTTGATTTTTTGAAGGATCTGTTCTTCTGCCTGATTATACATATCCATGATATATTCATCGTTAAAATAC